>CAZWUW010000031.1:26643-30312 GCA_964636895.1 uncultured Eubacteriales bacterium | reverse complement strand
AAAAATACGAGGAGAGATGAAAAAATGAAGTGGTACATTAAAACCCGGCTTTTTTTACGTCGATGGTCGGCACAATACAATAATGAGAATGGTTTTATTACAACCGAAGTATTGCTGTTTATAGGTATTGTGGTAGTTATATCTGTTGCTGCCTGGGCTTTCCGTGATGCAATCACCGGGCTTTTTAACCGTGGAGCGACCGAAGTCAATAAGTTCATTTAATATTTTTGGGTTAGTTGATTATAAGTTTTTTTCCGGGGGTGAAAGCTGTGTTCCTGGCAAAGTTACGGGAGGAGAAAGGGTTTCTTTCAGTTGAAGCTATAATTTGGTTAATTCTGATTCTTTACAGCTTTGTATTTACCATAGATATTCTGCAGGTCGGCTTAAAATGGTACCATTTGAATAAACTGACCCGGGAAGGTATCAGAAGCATGGCTATTTACGGCGGTTATAATGACCTCAATGCCGCTCCGGTCAGCACTAAAATTAATTCCATTGGAAATAAACAGGGTTTTCAGCCCCATGGCATCCTCATGGCCACCCATGAGTTGGAAATGCCGGTGCGCAGTAACATTTATGGCCGCCGGGAACGGATTGATTACGGCAATCCGGTTTATCTTAAACTAGGCACCCGACATGATTGGCTGGTATCCAGGGTGCTGCCGGTCAGTGTGAAAACCAGTAATTTCTTTATTGAGGCCCGGGCAGTATCGGAAAGGAAGTTTAGGTGATGAACCAGTTAAAAATGCTGGTAACAGAAAACGAAGAGGGTTTCTCGGGAATTCTGGCATTGGCTGTGCTGTTTATTGGGATAACGATAGTTCTTGGGATGATAGATTTTTTTACCTATGATCTAGTTGGTGAACGGATTCAGGAAACGGCTGATGTAGGCGGGCCAGCGGCCCTGGCCTTGGCATTGGACCGGAAAGCTCTGGAAGACAGAGAACTGCTGGTGGACAGCGCAGTGGCGGAGGAACAGTTTAAGCAAATATTACGAAATAATTTTGACTTAGATTATGCGCTGGCACCGCTTAACGATGGTTTATTAAAAAGTCCGGTCAGGATTGACCGGTTTTCGGTTACGCTGGTCAACCCAGAGCAGGTGCAGCTGGATGTTACCCTGAGCGTGGATATTTACCGGCAATTGTTCAAGCAGAACCGGACACTGCTTATTGAGAGCCAGTCAACACTGGATTACCACGATGTTTAGAATGGCATTAAATATTAGTGGGGTGAGGCGTTATGTGCAGCATAATTAATATTGATTTACTGGAAGGTTTTGAGGGGCAGCATAAAGTTCAAATAGGTGAGTTGCTAAACTCAACCGCTAAAAAGGCGTGCTCTCCGGGAAAAATGACAGAAGCTGAATTACAAACTGCCTTGCACAGGCAAAGTATTATATCCGGTCGGGTTATTGGCAGGGACGGAGGGCAGTTGCTAATTGCTCTTGGCTGTAGAACAGGCATCATGCCGGCGGATGAGGTGGATCCCGACCGTACGGTTGCTTTGGACGGGTTTATCGGCCAGGTAATAGATTTTAAAATAACTGGTTTTGTTGGAAAAAATCCGTTATTATCGAGAAAAGTGGCGCGCCGGGAAAAGGCAGCTCAATTGCTTCAGCGCATTAGGGTTGGGGACCGATTGACCGGTATTGTAAAAGTTATTTTACCATACGGTTGTTATGTTGAGATTGGCGGCATTGCAGGATTGCTGAAAAACCGGGAAATTGCCACCCGACCGGTAAAAGCGCAGGAAATTTTTGAGCTTGGTCAGTGCATAGAAGTGGTAGTGCGGGAAATCAGCCGGCAGGGCCGGGTTTACCTTTCCACCAAAGAGTTGGCGGAGCAGCCTGGACGGGAAGAATACAGCCGTTTTACGGTAGGCAGCCGCTGGTTAGGCACTGTGGTTACGGTCACAGATTTTGGAGTCTTTGTTAATGTAGCCCCCGGTATAGATGCGCTTAGTAGCCTGCCGGCCGCAGGGCGGGCAGAAACCGGTCGCCGGGTATTGTTTAAGGTGAACCAGGTTAATGCGCCAGAAGGCAAAATTCACGGTAAAATACTGCGTTTTTTGTAAATTGGGAGAATGATGAAATGCAGTCGCCTTATATTATTTTTTCTGAAAGTAAGATAATTTGGCAAAATTCCAGTACTTACCGGGAAAATGAGTGTAATAATATTTATCAAAATGGGATTTTTACTTCCCGGGATTTGGATATGCTCCTTTTTCTGATTAATCACAAGGCTGCCACAGTTTCGCAAATTGCCAGAGCGTGTTATCCCGGCAAAACGAAAATCCGCGAACGATTGCGCCGGTTAGCCTGCTTGCGTGTAATTGATGGTTTTACGTGGACTGACGGAAACAAGCATACAAAACCGGTGGTATATTTTCCCGGCCCCGGTGGGCTAAGCTTGCTGCAGCACTTTCCTGAAGGCAAGTACTGTCCGGAAAAACGTGTAACCGTGCAAAGCGGGTGGTATAAGCGGTCAATGCTTGAGGTTGCCCCGCTGCTCTTAGCCAACGAATTTATTATCCGGACCGGACCGGTAATCCGGAATTATATTGCCGAACCGGTTTTTAAGTTTGGCCGGGCGGCTATTATCCCTACCTCTTTTTTCATTGCCCGTAAAACCAGGCTAATCATGCGGGTATTCAGAGGTGCCGGGCAGTTACAGCAATTTATGAAAGAAATCAATCTATATGAACAATTAATTGAAGGAGCGGCAGGACTTGGCAGGGATGGACAAAAACCAGTCCTGCTGCTGGTATGTGAATCAGAGCATCAGGCTCTGAAATTGGCATATTTCATGCAAACCCATAGCACATTAAGTCGTTTTCGACTTTCTACCGACAGTGATATTATGTTTAAGCCGCCTCACCTGGCCTTTTCAGCATTGGAAGAAGAGCGCCTGGTGGTAAAGGCGGCTAATATCTTTAAAGCACCTTTCGACAATGTACCCCCTGTTTCAATCATATAATTGGTTATACTGTAATATTTTGTCATAACTGTTGCATAAAAGGAATCTAAAAATTATAATTATAGTGTAATTTTTTTTGTAACATTTTATGGAAAGGGAGAGAATTGGAGATGATTTTGGAAGAGCTTGTCAGAGAAGCCATTGTTTTTCGTCTGGAGACCAGAGGGCGATGGATGGAATACTTACAAAGCAAAACCGGGCGAATTCTGACAGACCCCCGGGAAACCATCATCGACAGCGCCGCAGACTTTTCCACGTTGGCAGATATTGCCGGTGAACTACAAATAAATCCGACGCATGAAAATCTAAATATGCTTTTTGATGCTATTGCCCGTATACGGGAGGAGCTTGTTTAAATTCCGAAGTATATTTCTGCCTGAAGACCCTCATGGTTGCCTGACGTAAGCCCCTTACATACAAAGTGGGGTTTTTCTGCCATTTCCTGCTTTGGTCTTAAGGAAAATGGCAATCTAATACTATTTACTCGAGAGAGAACACTTGTCTTCTACAGGTATTTAATCTTTTATGTTATAATCTTAAAGGGGGTAATTGAGTATGCAAGAAATTCTAAAACAAATTTTTGACAAACTTGTTAGCCTGGAACAAGGCCAAAAGGAATTGAAGACCGATGTGGCTGAATTGAAGACCGATGTGGCTGAATTGAAGACCGATGTGGCTGAATTGAAGACCG
>CAZWUW010000031.1:0-26428 GCA_964636895.1 uncultured Eubacteriales bacterium | reverse complement strand
TGAAGACCGATGTGGCTGAATTGAAGACCGACGTGGCTGAATTGAAGACCGACGTGGCTGAATTGAAGACCGACGTGGCTGAATTGAAGACCGATGTGGCTGAATTGAAGACCGACGTGGCTGAATTGAAGACCGACGTTAAGCATCTTAACCATAAGATGGATGCCGTTTATGAACAGACGGGAGGACTTTCCGAATTCAGAACAGTTACATTATATGAGCTGCGGGAAATCAAAGAAAACCAAAAATCCATTTTAGAAATCATTGCTGAACATGATGTCCAGATAAGGAATCTGCGCAGGCAATCCGGTTAGATAAAGTTGCAGTCTGAAGCACATTGTTTGTGCTTCTTTTTAATTTTGGGGTTTTGCAGGGGTGTTACTACTTTTCATCGAATTATAGTGAAAACAAATCATATAGAGGTGAAGCGATGGATAATGGCTATCGTATCCTGATTGTGGATGATGAAATTGAAATCTTGGAATTAGTAAAGGATTACTTAGAACGTGAAGGCTTCGAAGTAGTTACTGCCGTGGATGGCCAGGCCGCCATAGAAGCAGCCCGCAGGGAGAGGCCCGACCTGATGGTCCTTGACATTATGCTGCCTAAAATTGACGGCTTTGAGGTTTGCCGCCAGTTACGCGGTGAAATGGTGATACCGATACTTTTACTGAGTGCCAAGGGCCAGGAAGTGGATAAGATTCTGGGGCTCGGACTCGGTGCTGATGACTATATAACCAAGCCTTTTAGTCCCGGCGAGTTGGTAGCCAGAGTGAAGGCCCATTTGCGGCGTTCTACACTATTGAGTAAAGGGCATGAAGGGGATATTATGACTTTTAATGATTTGACAATAGATATTCAAGGTTATAGGGTTACCCGGCACGGGCAAGAGGTAGTGCTGCCGGCCAGGGAGTTTGAATTGCTGCGGTTTTTGGTGCGGCACCCCAATCAGGTTTTTACCAGGGAAATGCTCTTTGTCAAAGTTTGGGGTTACGACTATGTAGGCGATGATTCCACAGTAACGGTACATATCAGGCGCCTGCGGGAAAAGCTGGAGGATGACCCCCGGAACCCCAGGTATATAAAAACAATCTGGGGAGTGGGATATAAGTTTGAAGGAGAGTAGTAATGAGGTTTAATATTAAAAATATCAGAATTAGCATCAGAAACAGGCTTATAGCGGTTTTTCTAATAGTAGTGATTCTTCCTGTGGGGATTACTGTCGGTTTTTATTATTTTGAAAATTATAAATTGATGCGGCAGCCGGGGATGGATTTTACCAAAACATCTAGGAATATAGCGGCTGAGGTGGCTAAGGTTTATGCCGCCCGGGGCAGTCTGACCGGCTTGGACCCGCTGCTGCAGGGTCATTTACAGACCATAACGGAAAGGATTCAGGTTATTGACGCAGATGGCCGGATTGTAGCTGATACTGCCCCGGACAGGGAGCCGGGGGAACGACGCTATACCGTATCTCAGGTGGCAGAATTATTGAGCCTGCCGGCCGGCGAAATGGAAGCGGATGCTATTGGCAATCCGCGGGACATGAATTTTGAGATGCATGCCGGTGCACCGGTGAAGGTAGGGGAGAAAACGGTGGGTCTGGTGCTGGTTACTTTCCGGTATGCCGCTTTGTGGGATATAATATTGGGGATACTAATCAGGACAAGTGTTGTAGGCGTTGTGGCAATTATTGCCATTAGTCTTTTCTTTGCCTGGCTGATTTCCCGGGGCATTACCCGTCCGCTCAGGGAACTGGTGACAGCTACCCGCTATATTGCGGAGGGCAATCTGGATTCGCGGGTGCGTATTACAGCCCGTAATGAACTGGGTGAACTGGGGGATGCCTTTAACATTATGGTTGATGAGTTGCAGCAGTCTTTAGCTCGGGAAAAGACCGTGGAAAACTCCCGCCGGGAATTGATTGCCAATATTTCACACGATTTAAGAACACCTCTGACCTCTGTTCGGGGGTATGTTGAAGGCCTGCGTGACGGGGTGGCCCGGGATCCGGACAAGATTAAACGTTATCTGGATGTTATCCATGAGAAAACGCTGAGCCTCGATAGGTTGATAGCCGACCTTTTTCAGTTTTCCCAACTGGACGCCGGACAGTTGGAAATGAAGCCCGAATGGCTTGGGGCGACAGAAATGCTTAGGGACATTGCCCAGAGATTTCAGACAGATATAGAGGCTGCCGGGATCAATATGATTACGGAAATACCACCGGATTTGCCCGCGGTAAAAGTGGACCATGACCGTATAGAGCAAGCCCTGGGGAATATTATTGCCAATGCTATCAAATTCACCCCGGTTGGCGGCACAATTTCTTTGATGGCCATAGCCGAACAGCAGGGGGTGCGGGTTATGGTGGCTGATACCGGTGAGGGCATCAGTGCTGAAGATTTGCCTAGGGTATTTGAACGGCTTTACCGGGGCGAAAAATCCCGTTCCCGGCAGTCGGGCGGAACCGGACTGGGTCTGGCCATCGCCAAACAGATTATTGGAGCTCATGGTGGGAAAATATGGGCAGAGAGCGAAAAGGGTCATGGGAGCAGGTTTTATTTAATAATTTGTTAATAATTTTCACCCGGCCTGTTAAGGTTTGGGTGTTATGTTTTGGATTAGGTTTTAGTTATACACGCCGCCACTATAATTATAAAGAATTCCTTAAGTTTTGCCGGGAGGTCGTTCTTTGCCTTAAGATATATTATAGGGGGGGAGTCTCATGAGTACGCAAATCTTGCTTGTCGAAGATGATCGGGAAATCGCCCGGGTAATCACAGACCACCTGAGCCGTGCCGGCTGTCGGGTAACCTGGGCTTCCACCGGTATCGAAGGCTGGGAAGATTTCCGGCGCGGCGAATATGATTTGGCACTCGTTGATTTGATGCTGCCGGAAATGGACGGGTTTACATTGTGTAAAAACATTCGCCTGGTGAGTGATATGCCGCTATTGATAGTAAGCGCCCGGCAACAGGATGAAGATAAGGTGCGCAGCCTGAACCTGGGCGCGGATGACTACCTGACCAAACCCTTTAGTCTGACGGAACTTCAGGCTAGGATTGAATCTCACCTGCGGCGTTACCGGCGTTATAAAAAACAGGAGCCGGAGGAGGAAAAATGGGAATATGCCGGCGGCCTGACCATTTTCCCGGAGCAGCGCCGGGTACTGCTGCGCGGGGTGGAAATTTCCCTTACCGGTAAAGAGCTGGCCCTCCTGTTACTCCTGGCGAACAACCCGCAGCGGCTTTTTGCCAAGGAGGAATTGTACGAACATGTCTGGCAGCAGGCGGACGTTGATGGGAATAACACGGTCACGGTACATATCAAGAGCCTGCGCGGTAAGCTTAAGGACAACATCCGTCAGCAGAAATTCGTGCAAACCGTTTGGGGCACAGGTTATCGTTTTGTCGGAGAACAGATAATATGAAAATCAAAAACTGGCTGATGCTTTCCTACCTTGTGGTGATGATTCTCCCCCTTGCTGCCGCCTACGCCCTCTATTCGTGGATCAGTGCTTACGACAATAACAGAGGTTTGTCCGATTACTTAAAAGCCGGCACCGAAATGAAAAAGGTTGAGCAGGTGCTCCAGGACCCGAAGCTTTATATATATTCCGAAAAAGCTTATCAACGCCTAGCCAAAGTGGTTAACGACCGGGTAAAGCTTACCCTGTATGATAAGAACGGTCTGGTTTTATACAACACCAGACAGGAATACGTGCTGGGTTATCAGCCCAAGGAAATGCTTTACCGTGACTTGTATCAGATGAAGGCCGGTTATAATTCTTACACCCTGAAGAAACCATTGCTAATCAATGGCGAGTTGACCGGTTTTTATCAGATTACGTTAGTGCGGAGTGAGTGGGTGCAGGGGGTACAGAACCGCACCGGGCTCGTATTTGTCCTATTGGGGCTGGTGGTGGCAGCCCTTTTTATCGTCGTGCTCAAACTGGTTAACCATAAGTTAAACCGACCGGTAGGGTTATTGATGCAAAGCATGACGGCTTTTGCCGGAGATGATGAGGATGTGCCAGTTAACCACCGGACAAAAGATGAAATCGGGCAGTTGGTAAAACATTTTGCAGATATGAAGGATCAGATTCGTCAGGCCCGTCGGGAAGTGGCCAGGCAGCAGCAGGAAAAGGAGTACATGATTGCGGCTATTTCCCATGACCTGAAGACCCCGTTAACCTCTATCCGCGCTTATGCCGAATCTATGTATCTGCATCATGACCGGCAATTAAAGGAACAGCAATCAAAGGAACAGCAATCAAAGGAACAGCAATCAAAGGAACAGCAAGAATATATAAGTATTATTCTCAACAAGGCCGACTACATGCTGCAAATGATTGAAGACCTGCTGACTTTTACGTTGTTGAGGTCTTCTATTCAGAACCTGGAATTTGTTGAAGTGGAAGGCAATGAATTTTTTGAAATGCTGCTGGCGGGATATGATGAAGTCTGCCAGCGGCAGCAGGTACGCCTTGAAACTGAATGCCAGGTGGCAGGTTTTTTCAGGGTTAATGTAAAGCATATGAGCCGGGTGGTGGACAACCTGATGAGCAATGCCTTAAAATATACACCGGCGGGCGGCTGCATATGGCTGGCTGCGTTATCGGCCGACTCTCCGCTGCCGGGCTGGGTTTTTCCTGCCTTTCGGGATGAACTGGCTGACCGGCAGCCGGGAGGTATGCTGCTGCTGGTACAAAACGAGGGTGAAGGTATACCGCCGGATAAGCTGGAAAAGGTTTTTAACCCCCTTTACCAGGGGGATCCGGCCAGAAGCAAACAGGGCAGTGGAGCGGGCCTGGGCCTAAGCATTGCCAAAATGGTGATGGAAAAGCATAACGGCAGGATTAGCCTGTTTTCCCGGGAAAACGCCGGCACACTTATTGTCTGTTGGCTGGAAGAAATAAATAACTAAGGAGTGACCGGACATTGCAGAAAAAACATGTTTTGTTAGTAATCGCTATCTTAACATCAGTTTTGGCTGCCGCCTGCGGAGTAAAAAACGAACCCGGACCGGCGGATATCCTGGCCAGAGCCTTGGAGGAAAATAAAAAACCTGAGGCTTATTACGCGGAGTCCAAATCTGAAACCATACAAAACGGTAAAAAGGTATCAACGAGTATTTCCAAAGAATGGTACAGCCGGGACGGGCTCAAGAACCGGATTGAAATGCAGGTAACCGGTATGGATGTCGGCAACATTAAAGCCTATATTGTCAATGACGGGAAAAAAACTATCTCTTACCAGCAGGGAGATAAGACAGCATGGTATTTTGACAATTCTCGCATGGGTGAGGCCAAGAAACAGTCCCCGCGGGAAGAGTTGATGCAGCGGCTGGAAGGGCTGCAGACGTATGCTGAGCTCACTCTTGTTGGGGAAAGCGAAATCAGCGGCCGGCAGACTTATCATTTGGTGGCCAAACCAAAAGAAAAGAAATCTGTCATGGGTGATCAGGAAATCTGGATTGATCAGGAAACCTGGATGATTATAAAAAACCTTTTTACCTTAGATGATATGAGAATTGAACACATTTACACCAAAATCGAGTTTTCTCCCCAGTTTAAAGATGATGTATTTCAAGTCAAGCTTCCCAAAGACGTGCAATTAAAGGATATCGGCGGGATGTATGCAAACCGGACCGTGTCCTTGAGCGAAGCACGGGCTGCTTTTGGAAAACCCTTCCTGCATTTCAGGGAAACCTCAGTCGTTGCATTTGCTAAGGCAGAATTAACTGAAATCAGAATCCCGGATAAATCTGGCAATAAGTCTGTGACTCTGACTTATTTTAAAGACAATGCGCCTTACCTTACACTGACTGTAATGCCGGTTTTGGATGATAAAAAAATTAATCTGTCCAAAAACGAGTTGCTGATTCGTGGACAAAAAGGCAACTATGTAGATGAATTTAATGTCAAATTACTTGGCTGGCGGGAAAACGGACTGGAATATATGCTCGACGGGACTTATTCTAAGTTAGATATAACCCAGTTACAGAAATTAACTGAGGAAATGGTTTTATATAAATAAAAATTTTAGAATGAAGTAATCTTCGGGAGGGATAAATTCATGATCACATTTTATATTGCAGGCTTATTAATAGTAATTGGAATACTTATAAAATATTTTAAGCAGTATTGGTTAATAGCCGGATATAACACGGCTGCGCCGGATGTTAAAAAGAAAATTGACATAAATAAATATAGCAAGGTGATAGCTAACCTATGTTTTGTAATCGCAACTGTTTTAATTATTACAGGATATTTTGATATGCAAGACCCCAAAATAGAGGTTACTTCAGAACATATCAAGATTCACGGCGTCTTTGGCAGTTCTACGTCTGTGGCAGAAATTAAAGGAATTACTAGAATAGATCAGATGCCAAAAATTATTAGAAAAAACTTTGGCTCGGACCCTGGGAAATACTATAAGGGCGAGTTCACTTTAGAAGATTTAGGCAAGGGTCACATATATATTACGGAAAATAAACCACCTTACATATACATTAAGACGGATAAAAGCTTTATCATAATTAATTTCAATAACCCGGATAAAACCAAGAAATTATTAAAGGAACTGCAAGATAAATATAAAAAGTTATAGCTACTGCATGAAATGTAGAAGTCCAAAAACATGTTGGAATGGGGATTGAGTATGAAAAAAGCTATAGTGATTGGAGCCACATCTGGCATCGGAAGAGAATTGGCCAAGGTATTGGCAGAAAAAAATTATATTGTCGGTCTTGTCGGAAGAAGAGATGAGATTTTACATCAACTTCAAAAAGAAATCCCAACAAAGTCATATATCAAAAATATTAATATTTCCTCCATTGATGCTATGAACCTATTAGCAGACTTAATTCAGGATATGAACGGAGTAGATTTAATCATAATAAGTGCCGGCTGTGGGTTTATTAATCCTGAACTGGATTTTGAAAAAGAAAAGGAAACAATTGAGGTTAATGTCTCTGGTTTTGTTGCTATGGCCAATGTTGCTATTAAACATTTTGTTAAACAGGGTGCAGGCCATCTTGTCGGGATATCATCAATTTCCGCTCTTAGAGGTGGTGGTGCTGCTCCGGCATATAACGCCTCAAAAGCATTTGTAGCCAATTATTTGGAGGGATTAAGGCAAAAGGTTCATAAGCTGGGTTTACCTATAACTATTTCAGACATACAACCCGGTTTTGTTGATACAGCTATGGCTCAGGGGGAGGGGCTTTTTTGGGTAGCTTCACCAGGGAAAGCAGCAATGCAAATATATAAAGCAATTGCCAAAAAGAAAAACCACGTTTATATTACAAAACGTTGGCGAATGATAGCGTGTTTGCTAAAAGTTATGCCAGGCTGGTTATACAATAAATTATAATAATTGGGTCAAAGTAAGAAAATATGGTATCGCAAGATTAGGGGGAATTTATGTGAAATTTGAGGCGTTAAGAGTACAAGCCAAAGCTATCGTGCCGGTGCCGGACCATTATGAACTCAGGATAGAAGATTGCTTTAAAGACGGAATTGCCTTTTTCGTCTGGGCAGACCCTGCTGACCAGGAATCATTTATCCTTGTTCGTACCGACATGCGCACCGGTGCTCTGCTGGAGCTATCCACCGGTAATCTCTATGGTATGCAGGAGCAAGCGTTGTCCGAAGCGGAAAGAAGATCAGCGGCGGAAGGGTTTATACAACAATATTATCCGGACCTGTTGGGGGAATTTACCTGGTTCAATGCTAAAACTGTAAATAAGAATATATTATTTGAGTATGCCCAGGAAGCGGGTGGCCTGCCTTTGCCCCGAACCGGTTTTAACATTACCGTGGATGAGGCCGGTCGGGTTGTCTCTTTTCGTTATCAGGGCAAGGTCGAGCGGTCCCCTGCGTGGCCGGAGCACACCGTGCCGGTGGCACAGGCCCGCCTGGCCATGCTGAAAAACCTTACCTGCAGACTGGTTTATGCAAATCTCAACCCTCAATTGCACGAACTGAAAGAAGGTGCAGAAAAGCTCCGGCTGGTTTATGAAATCAACCATGCTAAGGTCATTGATGCTGTAACCGGTGAGGATCTTTACCCGTGTGATGAAGCGGCATACATGGAAAAATATATTCCGCTGCCGTTGCAGGAGAAAGAGCTTTTGCACCCGCCAAAGCCGGAGCCGGATATTGAAGCCCTGGTGGGTATTGATACAAAGACCTATGAACGCATCGGCGAAGAAGTAACGGAGGATACCCTTTACATCCGTTGGGCCCGTCGTGACCGGCTGCAGTCGGACGAAGCGGATAAAACTATTGAGGGGTTGTTCCGCAGACGGGCAGAGGGTACCATAATGGCGGAAGTGGAAAAACCCACGGGGCGGCTAAAAAGTCTTACCGGATTTGTCCGCAGCAAGGCATTAAAGGGTGAACTTAACCTGGACCGGCAGGCGTGCCTTACGCGGGCATTGGCTTTTTTGGGGCAGGCCATCCCTGACCTGGAGCGGTATTTGCAGTTGGTGGAACGGACAGCAAGTGAAGGTGAACTGGAACACTTTATATTTACCGTTAGCGCTAACGGTATCCCGGTCTATGCAGGATATGTAATGGTAAATGTCAATCGCACCAGTGGCCAAATAGAGTTATATCGCGGCCCGGACTTTGACCTCAGGCGATTGGACGGGATTTCACCGGAAGCCAGTATTTCGGTGGAGGAAGCGTTGGAGCGGTATCAGGCCGAACTCGAAGTTAGGCCGGCTTGGGAGAGGCTGCCCGGCCCCAATGCTCAGGAACCGCAGTATAAGCTGGTTTATCAAGCTGTTTTTCCGGAGGGGGAAATATGTTTTGTAGATGCCCGGAATGGGCAGTTGATGCGGAGGAGTGATGATGTTGGGGCCGGAGCCGAGATTATGGGATAAAATTCTTGCCGGCAGCGTATTGGCAACATATATTGTTTTTGTGCTTATTATTCTTTTAGCTGCTTTAGCTGCTCCAGTTCTTTTATTGGCAGAATTTAACTTGCTTAATATTAAAGTTGTTTCATGGAAAACCGCCTTGGTTTTCAGTATATACACTCATTTCGGAGCTATTATTAGTGATTTGGTAATCAAAAATTTTTTTAATGCCTTAACCGAGGTGAGGTTTAAAGGGAGTCTGGTATTTCGTATTTTCCATGAATTGTTCCAGTTCATCCTGTTTTTTGGATTTATTCATTTTCTGGATGACCAAATGATGGGGGTTTCACTGCCGTCAAGGCTCTCGGAAGTAGTTGTGGCCTTATTGCTTTATGTGATATTTGCTTTGCTTAGTTTAATTACTAAGCTGGATGAAAGGCTAAAGGGTAAAGAGGGCTGAGGAATGATATACATGATAAAGGAGGTACATACAATTGCGTCCTGAGCCGCAGCAGTGCATTGATGCCAAAGCATTACAGGTATGGCGTATTACAGGCAGTCTGGGTTCATTGCTTTTTTGGATAGTTCCGGTGGTTTATGTGGTCATTATGGTCAAGTTTAAGACTCCCTGGTGGGTTTTAGTCCCGATGCTGGTTATTGCTCTGGCCATGACTGTGTTGGCGGGGGTTATCCTGCCCAAAATCCGCTGGCGCCAGTGGAGATATGAGATCGGTGAACAGGAAATTGAGTTGAAATACGGTGTTTTTGTTATTAAACGGGTTTTGATTCCGATGGTCCGGGTGCAGCATGTAAACACTGAACAAGGACCATTTTTACGAAAATATGGGCTGGCTACGGTAACTGTGTCTACGGCGGCGGGAGCGCATGAGATTCCCGCGCTATCGCAGGAAGTGGCTGATGCCGTGCGGGACCGGATCTCAGCCCTGGCCAGGGTGGCTGATGATGATGTATAGCCCGCGCCGTCAGCACCCTATATTAATCCTTTTTAATGTGATTAAGCTTTTGCGTGAATTAATCATACCGATTATTTTGGCTTTTGTGACCAGCCTGTCTAAATTTTCGACGGAACGGATGCTTTTATCACTGGCTATTGGCGGAGTTTTATTATTAATACTGTTTCTAGGCGCATTTTTTTCCTGGTACCGGCATACCTATCATATTTATGGTGATGAACTGCGTATTCAGTCAGGTATTTTGATTAAAAACAAGCGGTTCATCCCGCGGGAACGCATACAGACCATGAACATTACGGCAGGGGTGCTGCAGAGGATTTTTGGTGTGGTGAAAGTGGAGATTGAAACTGCCGGCGGGCGGGGCAAAGCGGAGGCTACGCTGGCAGCTGTATCTAACGATGATGCGGAAACCCTGAGGAAACACTTAATTGAACAGCAAAAAATAAATGAACCGGAGCAAGAACAGGCAGCGTCCGTAAAATATGTTCTGGCACCCAAAGCATTGCTGATTGCCGCCGCTACCTCCGGCAGTATCGGAATTGTGTTGTCATTTGTCTCGGCGGTGCTGGCGCAAATCGATGCCCTGATACCGGGCTTTAATTTTTGGCATTGGCTTGGACAGCATATTGAACTAAATTTCATCTTTCTTTTGGGCCTTATTTTGGCAATAGCTCTGTTTTCATGGCTCATATCCATTCTTGGCACCGTCATTAAATATGCTAATTTTACTTTAGTCCGAACTGAAGATAAAATCCACATTTCAAGAGGGTTGTTTGAACGCCAGGAGTTTACCGTGCCCCTTAAAAGAATCCAGGCCGTCCAGATAGTTGAAGGTGTGCTGCGCCAACCCTTTGGGCTTGCCGCCCTTAATATAGTAAGCGCCGGCCGTGGGGAAAAGGGGGCGTTGACAACTGTCCTTTTCCCTTTGCTGAAAAAAAGGCGGGTCAACGCTTTGTTGCAAGAATTGGCACCTGATTTTGCGTCAAATATCACTTTGCACAAAATACCGGCCAGGGCGCTGCCGCGCTATATCATTAAAACAGTTTTTTTAACGCTGCTTATTACCATTCCGGCTGCCTTATTTACGCCTGTCGGTTATCTGGCTTTGCTGCCCGTACCCGTAGCTTTTGGTTACGGCATGCTCCGTTATAAAGATGCCGGGTGGGCTAACCCGGATAGTCTGCTGTTGTTGCGGGAGCGAAAAATTGCCCGTACCACCACCATTATCCCCAGTATACGGATGCAATCCGCTAAGGTCAGTCAGTCTTTTATGCAAAAACGTAAAAACCTGGCTAGCTTTACGGTCGCGGTTATATCCCTTATTGGCGGGACCCGTTTTAGGATCATTGATATAGAAGGCGACACAGCAATATCTTTGCTGAACTGGTTTGCCTCGAAGTTGAAGAAATCCAAAGCTGAATAAAGCGAAAACTTAATAAATAAAGAAACTATTAAGAATAATACGCCACCGGTGAAATAGTTTATGATTGATGCAGGAGGTTGATTCAAACTATTGAGGGGGTGGCGCAGTGTAGATATGCTGCTGATTAGCGGACAATTGGATACCATTATTGGATACCATTAAAGGAGGAATCAGTTTATGAGAAAAAGAGTGTTAATGATATTTACCGCATTATTAGCCATGGGAGCTTTGTTGATTACAGGTTGTCAAATAAAACCGGAGTCGGCCCAGGAAATTGTAGCTAAGATGAAAGCAGCGGAGAGCAAAATCACCAGCTATTCCGCCACCGTTGAAAACTCATTTATTATTGACGGGCAAACGCAAACCATGGTTATAAAACAATGGGTAAAGAAGCCGAATATGTTTAGAATGGAAGGCGAATTCGCCGGTGAAGGCGGAGTAGTAACGGTTTCTAACGGCAAGCAGATGTGGAATTATAGTAAAAAGGAAAACACGGTAACTGTTTTCGAGTTTAAAGGTGAGGATATACCTGACCCCAAACAGGATGAAAAGCTGTTGACCCAGTTTGTTACCGATTTTATAACCGGTAACGATGTGGAAGTATTAGACCAGCAGCAGGTGGCCGGCCGGAACACTTTTGTACTTAAAATCACCTCCAAGGAAGAGCGGCAATCCTTATTCAGAACCATGAAGGTATGGGTAGACACGGAAATGCTCATTCCGCTGAAAACAGAAATATATAAGGACGGCAACCTGATGGCCAGAACAGTTTATAAAGATGTGCAATTGGTAGATTTGCCGGACAGCTTGTTTACTTTTGATACTCCTCCCGGCGCTAAGGTTGTCGCCGCACCTGAGTTCAAACCGCAAAAGCTGACCTTGCCGGTAGCCCAAAAAGCTGTTGATTTTACCGTATTTGTACCGGCGTATCTGCCTGCCGGGGTGCAGTTAAAAGACGTTGATAAAATTGACCTGGGCGACGGTAATGCCTTACTGGTCATTAATTTTGAAACAAACGATAACAAAGCAGTGTTTAATATAATGCAGAGTAAACCTAAGGAGCGCAAACCCATGCCGGGCGGAGAAAAAATCAAGATTAACGGTCAGGAAGGCAATATCATGAGCGGGCAAGATTTTACCATGATCCAGTGGGAACAGCAGGGTACCGAGATAGTGCTTTCAGGGTCGTTTGATAAGGCAACAATGCTAAAAATTGCCGAGTCGCTGAAGTAAGTTCAGAACCCAGTCCTTCGGAAATATTGAAGGACTGGGTTTTTTCCGTGGGCGGCATGCAGAATTGTATGGGTGGCATGCCAGGGAGGAAGAATAAAAAGAAATAATCCTGATTTTTGCAATCATACATGTCTTGAATAAATATATAGATTAAGATATTATATACTACAAAAAATAGTAGGCGAGGGTGGGCGATTGGTGGAAAAACTTAAAATATTAATTGTCGAAGATGACGAGCGCATCCGTGATTTGCTGCGCATGTATCTGGAAAACGAAAATTTTGTTGTCGACGAAGCAACCGGGGGTTTGGAGGCTTTGGCGCAATTGGAAAAGAAGGAGTATGACCTGGTGATTCTGGATATCATGATTCCTGAACTGGACGGCTGGAAGGTCTGCAAGCGCTTGCGGGAAACCTCCGATGTGCCTGTAATCATGGTTACGGCCAGGGGCGAAGAACCGGAACGCATTTTGGGGCTAGAGCTGGGGGCTGATGATTATCTGGTTAAGCCCTTTAGTCCCAAAGAGTTAATAGCCCGGATAAAGGCTGTTTTCCGGCGTTTGAACGGACATAAAAAGAATGTGGCTCAGGGTCTGCGGCTTGGTGTGCTGCGGATAGAGCATGAAGCCCGGCGGGTTAGCGTCCTTGACCAACCCCTGGCGCTCACCCCCAAGGAATATGAACTCCTGTATTTTCTGGCTGCCAACCAGGGCAAGGTCTTTACCAGGGAAGAACTGCTGGAAAAAGTTTGGGGATTTCAGTATTACGAGGTGCGGACGGTTGATACCCATGTTAAACAGCTGCGGGAGAAGATTACCAAGACTTATCAGGTGCCGGACTATATTAAGACTGTTTGGGGTGTCGGCTACAAATTTGAGGTGATGGACTGATGTTTCGCAGTATTGTAAGTAAGCTCTGGGTTTCTATCGCCCTGTTGTTGGTATTGATTTTAATGACTTTGGGCATCGTGCTGTCCAAGCAGTTTGAAACCCTGTTTTTTCAGCAGCAGTGGGGCGAAATGAAAAGCCATGGCCGGGAACTGGCCAAAATCCTGGCCAAGAGCCATGACCCGGACATGATTCAAAGGGAAATAAACTTTTGGGGGCAGATTTCCGGTTTTAAAATCTCAGTGGTAGATGTAAAAGGAAAGGTAATATATTCCTCTGATGTACAGCACGCAGTTCCCGGGTCATTGATGAAGCCTCCTGAGCTGGCGCAGACATTAAACGGGAGAGAGGCGGTATTCAACCGTTACCATAAGGCTTTCGGACAAGACATGTTATCCGTGCTGCTGCCGGTGGCGCCAGGCAACAAGGTGACGGGAGCGGTGATGCTGCATTCACCCATTAAACCTGTTCAGGATTTTTTAAAACGCACTTATCAGACAATTTTTATAATCATCATTGGGGCAATAATTTTAGCCGTCGGGCTGGGATTAATCCTGGCCAGGGCGCTGGCGGTGCCGCTGCTTAAAATGAACGGGGTGGCCAAGCAAATGGCTAAAGGTAATTTTGATTTGAAGGTTGACGTTAAAAGCAATGACGAAATCGGCTTGCTGGGTGATACTCTCAATCTGTTATCCACCAGGCTTAAGGCCACTTTGCAGGATCTGGCCGGCAAAAACGAAGAATTAACCCGGGTGCTGGCGCTGCAAAAGGAGTTTTTGGCCAATGTATCCCATGAACTAAGAACACCGTTATTTATCATTCAGGGATATACTGAAGCGATGGTGGACGGGCTGGCAACGAGGGGAGAAATTAAGGAAAAATCCTTGCGCGTTATGCTGGATGAAACTCACCGTCTGCGCAGGCTGGTGGAGGATTTGCTGGCCCTGAGCAGAACGCAAAAAGAAAGCCGGGTTAACTATAAAGAAGTCTCGTTAGTCCCTGTAATGGAAAAAGTAATTTATAAATTTCGGCAATTAGCACAACAGCAACAGGTAGATCTTAAACTGCGGGTCGATGGATTACTGCCCCTTGT
This sequence comes from uncultured Eubacteriales bacterium, assembly GCA_964636895.1. GTDB lineage: Bacteria > Bacillota > Thermincolia > Thermincolales > CAZWUW01 > CAZWUW01. The sequence goes on along the minus strand of CAZWUW010000031.1, from coordinate 11,949 downwards.
TTTGGGGGATGAGGACCGGTTAGAACAAGTGCTGACCAACCTGGTGGATAATGCCCTGCGTTATTCACCGGCGGGAAGTATAATCAAAATTTCCGCCGGTATAACCCCGGAAGGCTTGTTGGTGGCCGTAGCGGATGAGGGGCCGGGGATTCCGGAGGATGAACTGCCTTATATTTGGGAGCGTTTTTACAAGGTGGATAAAGCCCGGAGCAGGAAAGGCTCCGGCACCGGACTAGGCCTGGTTATCGTCAAAAATATCATCAAGGCCCATGCCGGCCGGATCTGGGTGGAAAGCAAGCTGGGGGCAGGCACGGTATTTAAATTTATAATCCCCGAAGCGGGTAAATGATGTAGTAAAAGGCGCGAAATGGCTGTTTGAAAAAACAACATTTCGCGCTTATTTTTGCTTTCATTTGTGAGGATTTTATGAGCATTTGATGATAGCTATGTGAGCATTTGATGATAGTTATGTGAGCATTGGGCTAAAGGCGTTGTAAAGTGTCGTTTTGTGCAATACAATTTGTGCATGGGGGCTATTACGAAATGTAGTAGAACTTCGGCCCGCCATAATATGCCGGTAAATACTTGCGAAGGGAAGGAGGGTGTTAATGAGTACGGAACAGCCACTACTCATATTCTCACTGAACATGGAGTTGGCACAAGTTTGGGGGATATTAAATGACCTTTAAAATTAGAACCAGGCTGGCGATTACCCATATATCCGCAGTTTTGCTGACGGTATTGATTTTTGCCGTGACTGCCGGGATGTTTACTGGGGTTTTGTTGCCCAGGCATATCGATTTAACCAGGCAGAAAAAGACAATATTTCTTATAAAAAGCATAGAAGAGCAATACCTGAACGGCCGCTGGGAGAGTACCGGGATTAGTAGAATAGGCGCCCGAGGACTGCTTGACGGTTTTACCGTGAAGGTAACAGACCCACAGGGCAAAGTGTTATGGGATGCGTGGCAGTTGCTTGGCGGCGGGGCGGAAAAGACTGATATCAAAGAGTTCCCGCTTACCAAAGCCGGCCAGAAGATAGGGACCGTGGAAGTTGGTTTTCTGGATGCCTATTTCCTGGCGGAGTTGGAGGTCAATTACCTGGCACCTTTGAATAAGCTCTTGGCATTGCTGGCGCTGGTCTGTATCCTTTTATCCCTTGCCTTTAGCCGCTGGGCCGGTAAGGGTATCGAAGCTGAACTTGCCAAGATCCGCGCGCTGGCCGAACTGGTGGCGCAGAAAAAGAACTATGACCCGGAAAAGTTTACTTCTGCCAGTGAGGAAATCCGTAAGGTGCTGGACGCTATAAAGCATCTGGAGCTGACCATTGATGAACAGGAGCGGGTTAAAAAGAGAATGACCACCGACCTGGCTCACGAGCTGCGCACACCTTTGACAACTTTACAGGCCAATCTGGAAGGACTGCTGGAAGGTATTCTACAGCCAACACCGGAGCGGTTAAACAGTTGTTATGAAGAAATTCTGAGAATAATCCGGCTGCTCGGTGAGCTGGAACAGTTGAGCAAGTATGAAACCGACCAGATGCAGCTTAACCTGGGGGACTTCGATTTAGGTGAGCTGCTGTCCAATACTTGCCTGAATTTTCAGGGTGCATACCGGCAAAAGGGTGTTGCCCTGGAATTTCAGAAGAAACAGGAAATGCTTACCGGTGACCGGGATAAAATCAGTCAATTGGTGGTTAACCTCTTATCCAACAGTTTAAAGCACACGCCTGCCGGGGGGAAAGTGATGCTGATGACCGGCGGGAATCAGGATTTTAGCTATCTGGTGTTGAATGACAGCGGCGCCGGGATTCCCCCGGAAGATTTAGCCCGGGTTTTTGACCGCCTCTACCGGTCGGACACGTCCCGGACCAGGTCAACCGGCGGGTCAGGTATCGGTCTGGCCATTGCCAGGGCCATTGTACAGGCGCACCGGGGAACCATAAATATAGTCAGCCAGGTGGGAGTAGGTACCGAAGTCACTGTGGTGCTGCCCCGTACTTGTGAAAATAAAGCCTTGGCAAATAATGATAAGGAGTGAAGTGAAGAAATGGGTATCTTGAGAAAGATTTTATATGCGCTCATCGGTGTGCTGGTGGTTATTGTAGCCGCCGGCGGTGCATACCTGGCTTTAAACGGCAACCACCTGGGCCAAAACCACGCCAAAAGTCAACAGGCGGCCCAGACACAGCAGCCGGCGGATCAGCTGGCGGACCAGAGCAATAATAAGCAGGCTCAGAATCAGCAGTCCCAGAATCAGCAAATCACGGACCCGAATCAGAACACAACCCCGAAACAAAACACAAATGTAACCGATCCGCAGCAACAGTCACAGCCAGGTAATGCGGCGCAGCAGCAGCAAATACCCGGCGCTGCCGGCCAGCAGCCGGTTCCTTACCCGGCGGCTCCCCCGGTAAGGGTTATTGACCCTGACCCTTACTATGACAGGTTAAATAAAGCACAGGAGATAATTGAAGACGCTAACAAAATGATTACCGTGGATCCCTTTACCGCCAGCGGTAAGGACATGGTCAATAGCAGCACCGATATGTCCAAGCTCCACCAGGGCATTTATAAAATGTCCGAGGGTATGACAATTATGCAGGATACTCTGAACACTCTAAACAGAGACATTAAAGGAGCAGCCGGTTTTGGCCCTAATCCTTACCAGCCGGGATATCCCTATCAGGGTTACTACCAACAGCCTCAGCCATACGGCTATAATCAACAAAATCAACCTTACGGATACAATCCACAGTATCCTTACAACCAAGTTCCCGGAACAAATAATTCCCAACCTCAGCCTAATCAGACCCAACCAAATAACCAAACACAACCCAACAACCAAACCAATGCTAATCAGTCCGGCAGCCTAAATCATCAGGCTCCGGGCAACCAGGCTGCAGCCCACGGTGCCAACCCCACTAACCTCCTTGGCAATTTCTCCGTTCAGAAGACCGTAACTTATATTGCCTATGGAATTTTGGCGGCGTCCATTATCGGGGTATTTGTAGCTATCCTGGGGATGGTTAAAAGTATGTTTAAAAAGCCCAATAGCAGCAGCCAGAATTAGCGGAAAGGAAAAATAGGATGATGAAATTCCTGCAGCAAAATACGGTTATAAGGATTTTGATTAACGTAACTGTTGGTGTGGTGCTGTTTCAGGTTATTTTCGGCCTGGTGTTTAACGGGACGGCTTCAGGCGCCATTGAGTCTCTGATTATGGTCGCGGAGGGGCTGCTCAAGGCAATCATAGTTCTGACCTTGGCGGCCGGGACATTACTGGTGTTGACAAAGGGTTTGGCCCGGAAAGGAGTAGATAACACAATGAATTTGAATCGCGAACAATTGATTAAAGTGGCGATTATAGGGGTTTTGGCCCTGGTCGCTATCGGTTTGCTGTCCAATCTGTTTGGCGGCTCCGGCGGTTATCAGACTGGGCCGGGGTACTACGGGCACGGCGGCGGTGAAGGAGCAGTTTACGGTTACGGTGGGGGAAGCGGTGTAACAGGTTTGCTGAATAACATTTTATCCCTGCTGATAACACTGATGTCGGTGGCCCTGGTAGTGTTCCTGGTTCTTGGGGCCTATAAAGCCGCAGCTCCCTACCTGACTTCAGAGTTTGGCAGCTTATTTAAGACTTCACCGAAAAACCAATGCGCAAAATGTGGAAAAGAACTATCCGATGATTGGCAGCTTTGCCCCTATTGCGGGGCTCTTACCGCAAAGGCTGTTCCGGTGCCGGAGCCAGTCCGGCTGGCGGCGGAAGAGTCCGCTCCCGCCCTTCAACAGGAAGCGGTTTCCGAGGGAACCGAGGAATCCGCGCCTGCACCCGCAGCTGCATCCCCTGAAAAGCCCGCCCAGCCAACAGCCTCTCTAACGACCCCGCAAACGGTCTCCCAACCGGGTTCCCAAAAATTCGTTAAAAAGAAGAAAAAGTAGGCCGGCTTATGAAATTAACGGGGCAATTCATCCTCCACTGGCTTTGGGCGGTTGTCTTTGGGCTGATGACCATAAGCGGGTTTGTGCTGACAGGGGCGAAATTCGGCTGGATGATGAATTATGCTTTGCCGGCGGCGGATTTTATCCACCGCACCTTTTCACTGGTATTTGTCATTCTGACTTTGGTGGCGATAGGGGTGGAAATCCATCGCTGCCTTACCCACGGGCATCGCATGCCCTGGCTGATCATCGGTAACACAGGCTTTCAGTTGTTTGTTTTGCTTGCGGCCCTGATTTTTATTCTGACCGGAATCTTTATCTGGACCTGTAATGAATATTCTAAGGCAGCAATGGTATTTGCTTACTCCACCCATGAGATAATGGCTTATGTTGTTACCGGCGCCGTGATCTGGCATATTTACCAAAAGGCCCATGCGTTAAATTTGGACCACTGATTGGAGAAGGGGGTTAAGCTTAAAATGTATAGAGCAAACTGGTTCAAGTTCTTGGCCTGGACGCTGGCTTCCTTCTTCTTTTTTGTAGTGGCGGCCATGATTATCTCAAATAGCGCCGGGGCTTCGGAGGGGCAGCTGCAATTATGGATGAGCGGGATGATGCAAACCATGCACAGTTCCATGATGGGAGCGGCCATGGCGGACAATCACAGCTTACAGACTTTGTTTATGGAATCTTCATCCCTAGTACTGCCGGCGGTTATTTTTGGCGCAGTATTGGGCATGGTGTTGAAAGCTTGGAGGGATAGCCATGGGGCGTAAGAAAACAGGCTTCTGGATACTGGTCATTTTTTTCGGTTTGCTAGCCCTGTTGGGGGTCGGGCGGGCACTGATTGACGGGACGCAAATCTCCACCCATGATGCGACCATGGGGTCTACTATGGGCAGTATGATGAAGCAGGAGTATGGTTCTCACCTTACCGTGGCGGAACTGCTCAAAGCACCTGAAGACCCGGCGGCAGTAGCAGCCATGGCCAAATCCCACACTCCGCCCCAGGAAATAACTCTTGTTTCTGATTTGACTACGGCCGGAATTTATGCGCTGCTTCCCTTGGTTTTGGGGGGAGTGGCCATGCTCCTGGTACTCTGGCTTTAAGGGAGGCCCTGTAGATGTTATGGTATGTGGGTTCCGTATATGTAATCATATTGCTTTTAATTCTCATAGCCGGCTTGGGTATCTTCGGTATGAAGCTGTTTACCGTATCGGTTGAATCTGTTCAGGGATTAATGGCTGGCAAAAAAAATCCGGCGGGAGGTGATTTCAAAAACAGGATGTCGTGGTTAAATTACGCGGCATTGGTCTTCACCGGGATTATTATCAGCTACTTTGCCCTGGGTTTATCGGCGGTTAACCAGGCCGATAGCTCTGATCATAATCATGACAGCAGTGCGGGGATTGCCCAGCCTGCAAATGCGCCCGGCAACTGGGCAGGGGGGCAAGGGAACGCTATGGATAATGAGCTGCAAAATTTAAATCAGCAGCTAAATTACATGGAACTTAATCTGAGAGCCATGGAAAAGCGCCATTACAGCGGTTATTAAATAATAAGCTAACGGAGGGATTTAGATGCAGACAAATCAATGGTTTAAATTGGCCATCCTGGCCTTTGCGGGGATTATCATAAGCTCAATGAGCTTATCCCTGATTACCCCAACCGGTCTGGAACCGGCCCAGAATCCGGCCGCTCATCTTCAGGCGGCGCCCGGCCAGCACGGCGGAGGAACGCCAGGAGGGACGGCAGGCGGAACTGGCCAGCCAAACCCGAACCAACTTACGGAAATGCAGTACAGGTTGTGGGAAATGCAAAACCGTCTGAATAGCATGGGCAACAGTATAGGCGGTAACGGCATGCCCTATGGCGGCGGTTATGGCATACCTTACGGTTATTCCGGTTACCCGGGCGGTATGTACGGCTCAAATCCGTATATGTATCCGGGCGCCATGAGCCCGGGTAATATGAATCCAAACATGAGCAACCAAAACAGTATGAACATGCCCGGGAACAGCGGCAGTTCAAACAGTAGTTCCGACGGCATGAGTGATGGTTCCGGCGGCATGTCAATGATGTAGTCAAGATAAAAAGGGAGTGGCCACTAAGTTTATTGCTTAAGGGTCGCTCCTTTTTGTAATGCTGGTTATGAGCTCGGCCATTGAAAAAGTGATGAAAAATTGATGCCTGGAACTTCTTCATCAAATGCTCACAAATGGTGTGTATATTTAAGTTAAAGCAAGCTACAAATTGACGGAAAGGAGGTTTTGTTATATGACAGCGTTGATAACCACAGTTTTGATATTAACCGTTAAAGTTTTAAAAGTGGTGCTGGTGGTTGGTCTGGTTGCGGGCAGCGTGGCAGTGGCAAAAAAATATTTGTTCGGTGATGAAAAAATTGATTTTTCTTTTATCACTGGAAAAAAGACGACCACCGGTGAATGTGCCAGCTGCAAGGTAACGCTGCAAGCTGAACACAAATTTTGCCCCGGCTGTGGTACGGCCAAAGACGCGGTAACGGTGCCAAAGGCTTAAAAAGCCGCAAAAATAATTCAAAGATAATTGAGGAGGGATTTCAACATGTTAAATCAATGGTTTAAATTAGCGCTGCTGGCTTTCGTAGGCATCATTGTCGCTTCACTGGCAGTTGGTGCGATATCAGGTTTTGATAATACTCTTGCACCGACCCCGGGGATTCAGGGGATAAACAGCGGACTCAGTACCGACCATAATCCTGCTGCCGGCGGCAACCACAGTCCCGGCGGACAATGGGGTCCCGGTTATGCTCCGGGTCCTGGAACGCAGAATAATTATCAGCAGTCCCCGGATATGCAGATGAATATGCAGGATAAGCAGAACAATAATATGGGCGGTATGATGATGGGAAAAATGAAGGGCATGATGTAATAAACAGAAACGGGCTTTGGCCCGTTTCTGTTTATTCCTGAAAGATTATTTAATATTGTGACAGCTCCAACAATAGCTATTTACCGGTATATGATTGGTTTCAAGTTTATTTTTATGGCAAGATTTTAAAATTGCACCTGCAGTTCACAAATTCTTCATAAAAGTTTTGTACAATAAAATTAACCCTAATAACTCGGCTAACGGTAAAAGGAGAGTGGGATATTATGGATATACTGCGAGGTATAATGAACGTTATCGGTATAGGACCGGCGAGGGTAAAATTGGTTCCTGGGCGTCAGGAATATCGCCAGGGTGAAGACATGAAAGGCAGGTTAATTATTTTCAGCGGTCATACGGATGCCGCAGTGGATATGATTTACTTGCATTTAAAAATTGATACCTACCAGGGTAACGAACACATTATCCGCACTCTTCATTCCTCTAAAATAGATGACAGCTTCATTATCAAAGCCAATTCTCCGGAAAAAGAGTACAGCTTCTCATACCGTTTACCTTATTTTATTCTAATTTCCACCGCTCAAATAAATTATACTTTCCACACGGGTCTGGATATTAAGCATGCTTTGGACCCTCATGATGCAGTACCAGTCAGAATTCTGCCAAGTTTAGAACTGGAGGCCGTATTTGGAGCATTGTGCCGGCTGGGATTTTTGCATACGCCTGACTCCGGAGGATTGGTGCACGATCACCAGCAGTTTGCCTTTTACCCTACATCCTTTATGCGGGGAAAAGTCAATGAACTGGAAATGATGTTCAATCAGAACAAAAACAACCTTTATATATATATTGAAATTGACCGCAAAGCCCGGGGTGTATCCTGGATGTTTACAAAAGCCCTTTATCTGGATGAAAATCATACTAGGTTTGCTGTTCCTGTTTCGGAACTGGTTAAAGAAGGACAGCCCGACATCGAAAAAGCTTGCCTACTGTTAGCCGGTTTTATTGAACAGGTATATCATAAATGATATTAGACTGGGTATTTCACTGCCATATCTCTCACCATATGGACAATACTTTATGGCCGGCTAATACATTAAAGGGTATTCCAACATATGAAGCATGTTGGCAAGAGCCGCCATGCTTCATCTTTGTGATAGTTGTTCATAATATCGTATTTGATAAGCCATCCATGAATTAGGGGCCATTTGGACCAAAACATTAAAACGTTCTATTGCCTTTTCATGCTCTCTTATTTTATTCCACACCGATAATTATCACCTCGGGATTTTTGCCGTACCTGGCCGATAAATCGGTTTTTTGATTCTAACAAACTAACACAAAGATTTGAAGATTTTGCGGGATTTTGCTTTTTACATAAAATCTCCATATAAATATCTTATATTGTAAGAAAGTAGATGATGTTTTGGAGGTGAAGCCGGATGCTTGGGGCGGTTCTGCTGTTAATGATATTGGGTTTGGTCTTGTTAGGAATGGTGAAATTGTTATTTTACGGTGTTATTTTAGTGGTAATTCTCTGGTTGCTGGCAGTTAGTCCCCAGATGCTGCTCTTGATAATTATACTGGTTATTCTGATTAAGGTTATCGACCACTGACAACATTTCGAAGGAGGCTTTATAATGCCGGAAAAAAGACTTTTAACCCCAAAGGCAACTTTTTACTTTTTAGTGGCCATGGTTAGTTTAAGTGTTCTGATTATGTTTGGCGGAGGTATGATGAAATATACGGACAGGCCTCAGTTTTGTAACATGTGTCATGCCATGATGCCTACATATGACAACTGGAAAAGTTCTGTTCATGGTCCCGTTAAGTGTACTGATTGCCACCAGCCTAACAGCCTGCCCGATAAACTGGTCTTTAAGATAAAAAACGGTTTATCAAGTCTTTATAAGACGAGCACAGGGCAGATTCCCTACATGATTCATACATCACTGGAAAGTAAAAACACAATTTTACAGAACTGTATCAGATGTCATGAAAATACCCTGAGGAATGGTCATTTTCCGGTTAATACATATTGTTGGGAGTGTCACCAGGTAAAATAATGCAGCTGCTTGAGGAGACCAGGCCGGAACTGTGCCTTAAAATTAATATAGCAGCCTTTGGGACAGGTTGTTTGAGGAGGGATTGGAATGAAAGAATTTCTGGCCAATTACGGTTTGCTTATTTTTATGCTTGTCATTTGTTTGGGAAGCCATTTCTTCATGCACCGCAGGCATGGACATGGTGGAAAGGACGACCATCGCGGACACAGTTAAATTATTAATGTTGCCAATCTCAAGGAAAAGCCTTATCCAGGGTAGTTAATTTCTTTCAGGAACTTTCCGGCCTCAAAGCCAGCGCTTGTTCCAGTACGGCCAGGTTTGAAAACTAACCTGGTCCGGTAATAAATTTTTTTATTTCTTCATCAAATACCCATAATTTGTTTATATAATTTACTTAAATCAATACAAAAACTCTTATCGGAAAGGAGGTAATAAAATGACAGCGCTTATAACAACTATTTTGATTTTTACCATTAAGGTTCTAAAAGTTGTGCTGGTAATCGGTTTGGTTGCAGGGAGTGTGGTGGCGGCCAAAAAATACCTGTTTGGTGACGAAAAAATTGACTTTTCATTTTTGGCCAGGGAAAAACCGGCCGCAAGCGAGTGTTCCTGCTGCAAGGTAACGCTGGAAGCCGGGTACAAGTTCTGCCCCAAATGCGGTACAGCCAAAGAAACTGTGGCAGAAGAAAAAACTGTTGTTGAAACAGCTTAACAATTCGATTTAGATAGGAGGTATTTATAATGTTAAATCAATGGTTTAAATTAGCTATTCTGGCCTTTGTGGGCATTATCGTCAGTTCACTGGCTATTGGCGCGGTATCCGGGTTTGATAAACAGCCCGACCCGGCCGCTGGGATTTACGGCGCACCTGCCAACCCTAATGCCGCCGGCCATAATACTACAGCCGGCGGGAATCATAACCCTGCTGCCGGCGCAAATCAGGGATTCGGCAGCAATCACGGCGCACCTGCTAACGGCACTTACGGCCAACCCGGGCCTAACGTGAATCATGGACCATCGGGACAAGGATACGGACCGCCAGCCTGGGCGCAGTATTATATGCAGCAGCGGCCCAACGGACAGATGAATATGCAGGGCAACATGCAGGGCATGGGCGGCGGCATGATGATGATGGATAATATGATGGAAAAAAAGAAGGGCATGATGTAAACACACTAAAAACATCGTAAAAATAGCAACGAAACAATCTATAATTTACCTATTTTTCGCTTGAAAAACTAAATAACCAAAAATGAGCAGTGAATACACTGCTCATTTTTCTTTCCCCATAAAAACTCCACAAACAATATCTATAATAAAAGCATAAGGATTTACAAAGTCTTTGAAAGGGGGTAATGAACAAAAAGCAAGCAAAATTGGATTATTAAGCATTTTATCTAAAAGGGAGTGAAAAGTATGTCCAACAACAAACAGGAAAATATCTGGCAACTAATCGGTGTTGCGGTGCTTGGGATTTTAGCCCTGGTACTGGTCTACAACGAGTTTTTTACAACCCGCTCGGGTGTGGGGTTAAATCTTTATTATAACACCGGTGGTGGGATTAATCTGACTGCGCTGGTTACCAGCATTCTGATCTTAGCCGTGAAGGTTCTGAAGATTTTGCTCGTAGTGGGCCTGGTAGTAGGAAGTGTGCTGGCGGCCAAAAAGTACTTGCTGGATGATAAGAAAGTGGATTTTTCCCTTTTCAGCAAAGAAGATGACGGCACTTACAAGTGTCCGTCCTGCAGTACTAAGTTGGATGCCGAATTCAAATTCTGCCCCAACTGTAAGACTGCCTTAAACAAAAAATGTGCCTGTGGCAAAGAAATGCAAATCGGCTGGAAGTGCTGCCCTCATTGCGGAACAGCCCAGGAGCAGGATGCTTAAATACCTAACTAAAAAGATTGGAGGGATAAGTTAATGGAAAAATTTATTAAACTAGCTGTTCTCGCTTTTGTAGGGATTATTGTCGGTACTTTTGCCATCGGGTTGGTTTCCGGCGCCGGTATTGGCGGTCAGCTTGACCAATTTGGAGTTTTAACCGGTGTTAATAACGGTGCGCCGGTAAACCACAACGGTATGCCAATGAACCCTCAGGACCCCCTGATGCAGCAGCATATGCAGTACATGCAGCAAAACCCCAACATGCCAATGATGCAGGGCCAGATGCCCGGTATGAATATGCAGGGCCAGATGCCCATAAATATGCAGGGCGGCATGAATATGCAGGGCAACATGAACATGCAAGGTAATATGCAGGGCAACATGAACATGCAAGATAATAATATGAACATGGGCATGGATATGATGGATATGAAGAAGGATATGATGGGTATGGGTATGAAAATGTAGCCCAAAAGAAGCGGTTCATCCGCTTCTTTTTTTTGAACTTCATTAAATCCTCACAAGTTTCAATTACAATAAAGTAAGAGGGAGGTGACGATGATGAACAATTTTTTAAAGCTGGCTTTGTTTTCGTTAATTGGTTTGGTACTGGTTTCTTTCGTGCTGGGTTTGGTCCAGGATAACCAGAATTACTATTCCACGCCTAACGGAGGGGGATACGGGTCCGGTAAGATGGGTCCCGGTAAGCACATGGGAGATTATTATCACCGTCCTGGTATGCAGGGCTCCTTCGATTATGAATTTGACTACAATGCCGGTTATGGAAAATAGTTGATAATACAAAAAAGCGCACAACAAGGGCGCATTTTTGTATTATAGGCTAAATTATTCCCGTGTGAGGAATTTGTGAGCAAAACCCCTTGATTTTGATGAGTTTATGAGCAAAGGCTCGCTTTTATTGAAATAACGAAGCTAAAGCAGTAAAATTTAGAAAGAGTAGAATTCAAAAAGAGTTAAATTCAAAAAGAGTTAAATTCAAAGGAGGTGCCGCAATGGAAAAGTCAACAAATATTCTCCTAATCGTTGTAGTTGGTGCCGCTATTATTGGCGCTGTGGGTTACTTCGTACATCACCTGGTAACTTAAAAACAACCGAATTCTCATAATTAGAAAAAAACTCTTTTACCGCCGTGGTAAAAGAGTTTTTTTCTTAGCTGCCGAATATA
>CAZWUW010000030.1:0-31164 GCA_964636895.1 uncultured Eubacteriales bacterium | reverse complement strand
ACCCTTGATTTCTTTAATGAGTTTATGAATGCCGAACTGCGGGTCCACTTCAACTTTGTGCCTTATATCCCCATAGCTGAAGCTAGGGGCTTTACGGCACTCTTTGTAATATTTGGTTTTCCGCCTTGTTATATTCGACATCTGCCCGCAAAAACCTGCTCAAAATAGAACGTATGCACAAAAATAATCGCAAAAAGATATGAGCATAGTATATTTTTACGGTAAAGCAGGAAAATTGTGATAAAAGTCGAAAAAGAGAAAATGAGGTGGTTTCTGTATGGGAAATTTTGCTACCGACACAAAGAAACAAGAATTGAAAACTCTTGACGTGGTAGTGAAAGAAACCACCAAATCCATTGAAGACGGGAAGGTGCGGCTTTTTGGCATTGCCGAAAACGCCCGGGCGGAGTGCCTTAGGGTAGAAACTGAGCTTGCCGGGCTGAATCACCGGCTTAGCCAGACCGCGCAAGAAACGGCAATCCTGGAACAGCGTGAGCAGAAAGCCCGGCAACAATTGGGTGAGGTCAGCAACAATTTTGAAAAGTATTCTGAGTCAGTTATTAAGAAGGCCTTCGAAAATGTTAAAGAACTGCAAATACAACTTATGCTGTTAAAGGAGCGCCACAGTCAGTTGCAGGCCCAGCGAAAAGAACTGGGGCAAAGACTTACCGGTTTACAGAAGACCGCGGAACAGGCGGAAATCCTGGTTTCTCACGTGGGAGTCGTAATGGATTTTATTGGGGGCAATCTTAAGGATATTAATATTAAAATAGAAAGTATAGAACAGCGACAGCATTTGGGCCTGCAGATAATCAAGGCCCAGGAGGAAGAACGGAAGCGGGTGGCCAGGGAAATACATGACGGTCCCGCGCAGTCCATGGCCAATGTCGTGCTGCGTATGGAGTTTTGTGAGAAGCTGCTGGATGTAAATCCGGAAAAAGTTCGGCAGGAGTTAAAAGAACTGAAGGAAGTTGTTAGAGGCAACCTGCAGGATGTGCGTAAAATTATTTTTGACCTGCGTCCCATGGCGCTTGACGATTTGGGCCTGGTGCCGGCCCTGAAAAGATTCTTGGAAGATTACCGGGACAAATACGGCTTAGTGGTGGAAACATCTTTTCGGGGCGTGGAACAAAGATTTTCGCCGGCGCTGGAAACCGCGCTCTTTCGCTTAATCCAGGAAGCGTTGAACAATGTGCGTAAACATGCCTGTGCTGATAGAGCAAAAGTTACGCTGGATATAAAGCCGAGGATGATTGTTGCCGTAGTAAAGGATGACGGGCGGGGTTTTGACTTGCCACAAACACTGGCTGCAAATAACGGGGATAAATTTGGCCTGATTAGCATGCGGGAACGGACGGAACTTCTGGGCGGCCGCCTGATAATAAAATCCGTGCCGGGAAAAGGAACAGAGGTAAATTTCCGGATTCCGGTGACCGGACAGGGGGGGGAGATTTGGACTTAATTAAAGTATTAATTGCGGATGATCATCCTTTAATCAGAGAAGGCCTGACCAGGGTGCTGGGTCTTGACCCGGCTATCTTGGTGGTGGGGGAGGCGCGGGATGGTCAGGATGCAGTGGAAAAAACCCGGCTGCTTTTCCCGGATGTGGTGCTGATGGATTTGCATATGCCGCAAATGGGGGGCTTGCCCGCTGCCCGGCTGATTAAAGCTGAGTTCCCGGATGTCCAGATTATTGCCCTGACGGTTGATGACGGTGAAAAAAGTATTCACGAGGTTTTTAACGCCGGGATTAATGGTTACATTCTCAAGGATATCAAGCCGGACGCATTGACTGCAACGGTCAGAGCGGTTTTTGCCGGGGAAACGGTGATGGACCACCGGATTTCCAGGATACTTTTTAAGGAAAGTGCCGGTCCTTTACCTGCTGCCGAAATAGCGGCCGGTCTAAGTACCGGGGAGGAGCCCCTGACCCCCAGGGAATTAGAAATACTTTGTCATATTGCCAGCGGTGAGCATAATGGGGATATTGCCAGGAAGCTGTTTATCAGTGAAAAAACTGTAAAAAATCATATCAGCAGCATTTTTCGCAAGTTTGGGGTGGAAGACCGGACCCAGGCGGTGCTATACGCCATCAAAAACAAAATAGTTAACCTTTAAGCCGCCGACCTCATACAATGCAATATGAGATAACTATGCGATAACGGTGTGAGGTGGGAGGTCATGGTTGAAGGCTTGTTAGTCCTGCTTTATATCCTGGCGTTACTGGGTTTTATGCTGGTAGTAAAAAACTTGCTGCGCCGGCGTTGGTGGCGGCAAGAAAATGAACCGCAAAAAAGTTTGATTCTGGTGGTTAGAAATCAGCAGGAGATGATAGAAGGTATTTTGCGCCGAGTGGCTCAATTGCGTAATGGCAACGCAACAACTATCGAATTGGTTGTTATTGATAACGGCTCTTGGGACGAGACCCCCAGGATTATTGCCCGGCTGGCCCGGTATCCCGGGGGGTTTATATTTATTAATGCCGCCAGCTATACAGGGCCGCAGGAAACTTTCGGCCTTGGGCTGGAAATGAGCCGGGGAGAAAAAATTTGTTGTTTTGACCTGCAAAAAACGGTGGCATATTACGATATCTATAATAGTCTGTACGAGGTGATAATCCACAATCCGCATAGGTACTTCCTGCCGCGGCAGCATTACGCCGAGGCCCAGCAGCGCTATGCCGAGGCGCAGCAGCAAAATGGGACTCAGGTCCCGGTTGAAAATAAGACCTGAGGCACCTATTCAAATCTCCGGACTAATGATAAAGTTAAGGTGAAGTAAAAACAAAAGACTTCGAAAAAGGCGAAGCCGTCGAAAGGCGGTGGCGCAAAGCTATGGGTCTACGGTGGACAACCACTATGATCGCCAGGCTGCCGAAGGGGAGTGGTATGTACAAAGCCTTCTCACCAAGCAGTTTGGGGAGAGGGCTTTTATGATGAAAAAAGCCTATCCTTAAACAAGCGAAAACAAAAAAAATTTTAAGGGGGTATTGGTATGTTGACAATGGTAAAAAGATTGTGGAACGAAGAAAGAGGTCAGGGCATGACCGAATATGGTTTGATTCTGGCGCTGCTGGTAATCGGCGTTATCGGTGTATTAGTTACAATGGGGCCGGACCTACAGGCAAAATTTCAAGCAGTAGCCGATAAACTGAAGTAGAGAAAAAATTTTCAGACCCTACTTGCAAATCAAGTAGGGTCTCTTTGCTCAAAGACCAAATCCGGAGATGAGGACATGAGTTATATTATTGACGGGACTCTGGCGCTCCTGATAGTTATTTCCATATACACAGATTTGCGGGAGAGAAAAATTCTTAATGTGGTAGTAATACCTGCCATCATTGCGGGTCTTGCCCTGAACGCCTTTGCTCAGGGGATGACAGGGTTAATGGCGGGATTAAAAGGGGCCGGGCTGGGCTTCCTGCTGCTGTTAATTCCTTTTATGCTCGGTGGCTTTGGTGCCGGTGACGTGAAGCTTTTGACCGCTGTTGGTGCCTTACAGGGATCGGGGTTTGTATTTGTTGTCTTTCTCGGTGCCGGTATCGCCGGAGGTGTTCTAGCTGTAGTTGTGCTGGTTAAACAGGGGCGTTTTATGGCTGCCGTAAAAAGAATCGGCACCAATATCTTCATGCTGTTTGCCGGCGCCGGCCGCAACAATGCTATAAAGAACCTGGACCAGGCTGAATACCACGAGTCCCTGCCCTATGCCATACCTATCGGTATCGGCTGCCTGTTGGCTTATATAGTGAGGTGAGGACAATGCTTAAACGGTTTCTCCGGTTCCGAAAAAGTGAGCGGGGGCAGGCGCTGGTGGAAATGGCCCTGGTGCTGCCCATTTTGATATTAATCATTTTTGGCATTACGGAATTTGGGCGTATTATAAACGCCAAAATAATTGTCACCGGTGCTGCCCGGGAAGGCGCCCGGTATGCCGCCGTGAACGGAAAACTTGTAACCGACAGCCAAATATCCGACGCTGTAAAGAGCAGTGCAGCTTCCTTAAATCCGGCCAAGGTAACGGTGGATATTAATCCTGCTCAGCATATGCGTACCCGGGGGACTGCCGTGGCGGTGACGGTTTATTATCCGGTGGAGATTATCGCGCCGGTGATTAGCGTGTTTACCGGCAATCCGTATCAGGCCGGAGCGCAAACCACCATGCGGGTAGAGTAAAGGAATGGAGGTATTAGGGATATGATTAATACTCTCCTGAGGCTGATAAAAAGAGAAGAGGGTACAGTAATTGTGCTGGTGGCCGCCGGGTTATCCGTCTTTTTGGGTTTTACCGCCCTGGTGACCGATGTCGGTTTGCTATTGGTCAAACGCAGTCAGCTGGTGCGGGCTATGGATGCCGCTGTCATGGCCGGTGTGCAGGAACTGCCGGATAATCCGGTGGCGGCGGTGCAAAAGGCACAGGAATATGCTGAAAAAAACGGCGTTGCTCCTGCTGACTTAAGTATTACAATAAGTCCGGATAATAAGCAAATGGAGGTGCAGTCAACCAAACCAGTAAACCTGATTTTTGCCAAAATATTAGGTCGGGATATGAGTAACGTAAGGGCCTTGGCTAAGGCGTCGGTTGGCCCCGCGAATGCTGTGAGCGGAGCTATCCCCATGTCTATTCTGGAGCAGCCGCTGGTCGCCGGGCAGCAGTATATTATCAAAAGTGCGGATGGTGTAGGTACGTATAACAACGGTTGGCGCGGCATCCTGGATTTTACCGGAGGGGGCGGCGGTAGTTCCGAGTACCGGGAATTGACTAAAAACGGTTACCCAGGTCAATTGACGGTAGGTCAAATTGTGGATAAAGAAACCGGTAATAAGTCGGGCCCTACCGAGCAGGGCGTTAATGCGCGCATCACGGCCTGCAACAGAACACCGCCTTGCTCTTATGCTGACTATGAACCTGACTGCCCACGGCTGGTCTGGGTGCCGGTAATTGCCGAGGTGGATAATAAAAAGGTGAAAATACTGGGGTTTGCCGCCTTTTTCCTGGAAGGTGTAGATGGTTCAGGCAACCGTAATAATGTACGGGCCACTTTTGTGCAAGAAACTATTTCGGCTGAGATTGGCACCGGCATTGCAGATTACGGACTATACGGGGCCAAGTTAACTTACTAGAAAGCTGGTGAACAGGATGTCCAACAAAAAGGTGCTGCTGCTGGCGGTGATTTTTGGGCTTTTAACGACCCTGATGTTAAATTTTTATCTGCGGCAGCTTAAAGATGCAGCTGTAAACAGGGAAACTAAAAAAATTGCCGTTGCCGCCATGGCTATTCCGGCTAAAACCATTATCACTAAGGAAATGGTCGTTATCCGGGAAGTGCCT
The DNA here is from genome assembly GCA_964636895.1 of uncultured Eubacteriales bacterium. Lineage (GTDB taxonomy): Bacteria > Bacillota > Thermincolia > Thermincolales > CAZWUW01 > CAZWUW01. The sequence continues at coordinate 25,836 of CAZWUW010000030.1, read as the reverse complement.
GTGGAATCGGCACATGCCAGTGCGGTAACGGACGTCAATCAAGTTGTGGGCAACCTGGCCCGGGCTGACGTGGTGGCCGGCGAACAGCTTTTAAAAGAAAAATTGCTGCCTCAGATTAGCGCCGCCGGCGGTCTGGCCAACCTGATACCGTTGGGGATGCGGGCAATTTCTATTCCGGTCAATAATGTAACCGGGGTTAGCGGTCTGATTATGCCGGGGGACCGGGTGGATCTAACCGGTACCATTGAACTGGATGATCCTGACGTGCGGGCATCGGGTACAATACGTAACAATGGCAACAACGGACAGATCAATATGCAGGCTAATGCCGAAAAAATTACGGTTACTCACGTGCTGATGCAAAATGTGGAGGTATTGGCAGTGGGCCAAAACCTGCAGCCGGCAGTTGCCGATAACGGCGAAAAAAAAGCAGAGGGCAGCGACAGTACCTTGACGCTGGCGGTTACGCCTGATAAGGTGCAGGTTATTGCTATGCTGCTGGAAAAGGGTAAACTTGCCGTTGCCCTGCGGTCACCGGCTGACCGGAGCATTAACAACCGACTGCCCTTTAAAAGTTCACAGTTATTAGTAAAATAAGTACCTTGTGAGGTGTATCAAAGATGCCGTCCATTAATGTCCTGATAGCTGACGATATAGCGGAAACAAGAGAAAATATCAAGCGTCTGCTGTATTTTGAAGAAGATATAAAAATAGCTGGGGAAGCGGCCGATGGGGAAGAGGCTGTTAAATTGGCAGAAGAATTACACCCGGACATTATTTTAATGGATATTAACATGCCTGTGCTGGACGGTATTTCGGCCACAGAATTAATCTCTGTCCGGTTCCCCAAGATTTCTATTATCATTATGTCCGTTCAGGGGGAGCAGGAGTACCTGAAAAAAGCTATGGTGGCAGGGGCCCGGGAATACATGGTAAAGCCCTTTAGCAGTGACGAACTTGCCGGCACTATCAGAAAGGTTCATCAACTGGAGCAAAGACGCCGACAGCAGTTGGGGGAAACGATGATGAGCGGTGAAAAGAAAAAAGAGCCGCAAGTCATCACTATTTTCAGCACCAAGGGCGGGGTGGGTAAAACTACTATTGCTACAAACCTTGCGGTCAGTCTGCTGCAGGAAGCAAAGCAAAAAGTGGTAATGGTGGACCTGGACCTGCAATTTGGTGATATCGCCGTAATGTTGAATGTAATGCCCAAAAGGACAATAACGGAATTGATCCAGGACATTGGGCAGATGGATGCGGAATTAATGGAAAAATACCTGGTGCACCACAGCAGTGGCATTAAGGTGCTGCCCTGCCCTACCCGGCCGGAATACGCCGAGTTAATTACCGGCAGTCATGTGGAAAAAATTATTGAGATTCTTAAAAAGTCCTATGACTATATCCTGATTGATACCCCACCCTTTTTTCACGAGACGACACTGACTGCGCTGGACCGCAGTAATCAGATATTGATTATTGTGGCACTGGACCTGCCGACCATAAAAAATGTCAAACTTGGCCTGGAGGTGCTGGAAACCCTGCATCTGAAAGGAAAAGTTAAAATGGTGCTGAACCGGTCTTCCAGTGATATCGGGATAAAATGTCAGGATATGGAGGACAGCCTGGGCTTGAAGGTGGTTGCCCATATTCCCAGTGATGGCCGGGTGACGGTGGCGGCAGTAAACAAGGGGATGCCTTTTGTAATCAATGAAGCCAATACCAAAATTGCCGAAAGTATCAGGGCCTTGGCCCAGTTGGTCATCTACGATGAAGGCCGGCCCGGTGAATTAAAATCTAAGCCGGTGGAGAAAAAAGGTTTTTTGGGCCGGCTGTTTAGTTAGCCGGAAGCTATTTTTTGGGGTGAGGTGAAGCGCTATGTCGCTTTTAAAGCGGCTGGAAAAGGAGAAGGTCGGCAGTCCGGAGGGGCAGGAGCAGATTGAAGCCATGACGGTGTCGAAGGTTAATAAAGACCCGTACCGGGACCTCAAAATTAAAATTCATATGCAGGTCATTGAGGAGTTAGATGAAGAAATCCTGCGGGGCGAGACCCCCGAAAATATCAGTAATGATAAGCTGGCGGAAGAAATTGAGGAACTGGTTAACCCCCTGATTGACAAGGAGGCCGGATTTATCCCCCGTGCCGACCGGTTAAGAATCATTTCGGAAATAATTGACGAAGTAATTGGTTTTGGCCCGATCAATCCCCTGATTCATGACACCACCGTTTCCGAAATTATGGTTAACAGTCCGAGCCAGGTTTATGTAGAACGTAAAGGGAAGCTGCAGTTGACTGAGATTACGTTTCGTGACGATGACCATGTATTGCATATTATCGAAAAAATTGTGGCCCCGCTGGGCCGGCGCATTGATGAAAGTATGCCGATGGTGGATGCCCGGCTGCCGGACGGCTCCAGGGTAAATGCCATTATCCCGCCTTTGGCCCTAAAAGGCCCGTCTATCACCATCCGAAAATTTTCCAAGGACCCGCTGACCATTGAAGACCTGATTCGCTTTGGTTCGCTGACCCCCGGTATGGCTAAGTTTCTGGAGGCCTGTGTAAAAGGCAAACTAAATGTTGTAGTCTCGGGAGGTACCGGCTCAGGTAAAACTACCACGCTGAATGTACTTTCAGCTTTTATTCCTAACGATGAACGGATTGTGACCATCGAGGATGCGGCGGAACTGCAGCTGCGGCAGGAACACGTAGTTACTTTGGAAACCCGCCCGCCAAACATAGAAGGCAAGGGTGCCATTACCATGCGGGACCTGGTGCGTAACTCGCTGCGCATGCGGCCGGACAGGATTGTGGTAGGTGAGGTGCGCAGCGGCGAGGCGCTGGATATGCTGCAGGCCATGAATACCGGTCATGACGGCTCCCTCACCACCGGACATGCCAATACTCCGCGGGATATGCTTTCCCGGCTGGAGACTATGGTGCTGATGGCCGGCATGGAATTGCCGGTCCGGGCCATCAGGGAGCAAATAGCGGCCGCAGTAGATGTGATTGTACAGCAAAACCGGCTCCGGGACGGCAGCCGGAAAATCGTTAATATTACCGAGGTGCTGGGTTTGGAAGGGGACACCATTGTATTGCAGGATATTTTTGTTTTTGAACAAAAAGGCGTGGACGACCACGGTAAAATCATTGGCCAGTTAAAAACCAGCGGTATCAGGCCTAAGTTTATCAGCAAAATTGAGGCCGCCGGCATCAAAATACCGGACGAGGTTTTTTTGGGCACCTAAGCGTTAGGGGGTAAAAAATGATGCCATCCATAATTCTTTTCCTTTTTTTCATTACTTTCTGCCTGGCGGTTTATGGCCTGTATCTGACCTTTACTAAGCAGCGGCAGATTATTGAGCAACGGATGCAGCAATATACGGTCCGGCTGCATGAAGGGGAAGCCGCTGTCAGGGCGGAAAAAAAGGCGGCCAAAAAGCTGGATTGGAAAGAGTTGTTTCAGGAGGCCAGCCAGGTTTTTGCTGCCAAAAGCTACACCAGAGCTATGGAAATGGAACTCATCAGGGCAGATATCCCTTTGCGGGGTCAGGAATTTATTATGATTAATGTGCTGGCCATGGCCGGCGGCGGCTTATTATTGCTTGTTCTTACCGGTAACGCTGTGCTTGCCTGGCTGGGCGCTGTTGCCGGTTATGTCGGGCCGCGTTTTGTGGTGAAAAGAGCCAGGCACAAAAGGGTGCAAAAATTTAATAGCCAGATTTGCGATGCCCTGGTAGTAATGGCCAACTCCCTGCGGGCCGGGTTTAGTTTTATTCAGGCTATGGAAATGGTAGCCAAAGAAATGCCGGCGCCCATTGCCGATGAGTTTTCCCGCACCCTGCGGGAAATGAACCTGGGTACGCCTACAGAAGAGGCGCTTCAAAATATCACTAACCGGATCCAGAGCGATGACCTGGATCTGGTGCTGACGGCAGTAATGATTCAACGGCAGGTGGGCGGCAACCTGGCTGAGGTGCTGGACAATATTTCACATACAATCAGGGAAAGAATCAGAATAAAAGGGGAGATTAAAACCCTTACTGCCCAGGGGCGGATTTCCGGTATGGTGGTGGGGGCGCTGCCGGTAGTTATCGGCCTGGTGCTGGCGCTAATTAATCCGGCGTATATTGGTCAGCTTTTTAATAATTCCACAGGCCTGGCGATGCTTTTTGCGGGCGCGATTTCTCAACTAATAGGCATCGCCCTGATTAAAAAAACCGTGGATATCAAAATATAGCCGAAAGGAGAGGTTGTCCATGGTTTACGTTATCACCGTACTGGCTTTTTTAACCATCGTGCTGGCCACGTTAGGCGTATATACCACTGTTTACGGCGAGCGGCTGGTGATTGCCCGGCGCATGCAGGAAATTACCAGCAGTCTAAACCGGAAGCCGGGACTTGATGATGAATTAAGCAAATCCTTTGTTGAGCGGATTATTCGGCCACTGTTAAATAAACTGGCGGCCGCTGTCGGACGGGCTATGCCGGCCAAAAAAAGGGTAAGTCTGCAGAAAAAGCTGCTTATGGCCGGTAATCCCGGGGATTTGACGGCCCATGAATTTTTAGCCATTCAGTACGGGACTACTTTAGTTTTTCCGGTGGCGGTTATTTTGTTAATGATGCTGCCTTTTGGCTGGGGGCCGGCCGGCGGTCTGGGCGGGATGGCCATAGCGGCAGGAGCAGGATTCTTTTTGCCGGAGTATTATCTGAAAATAAGGGCGGCGGCCAGGCAGGAGGAAATCCAGGACAGCCTGCCTGATGTGCTGGACTTGCTTACTGTCAGTGTGGAAGCCGGGCTTGGTTTTGATGCGGCGCTGGTTAAGGTGGTGGAAAAAATTAAAGGCGTGCTGTCCGCCGAGTTTGCCCGGTTGCTGCAGGAGATTAAAATGGGTAAACCGCGCCGGGACGCTTTACGGGATTTGGGCCACCGTTGCGGTGTTGACGATGTGGTGGCATTTACCGGTGCCGTCATTCAAGCCGACCAGTTAGGTGTAAGCATTGGCAACGTGCTGCGCCTGCAATCAGAGCAAATGCGCACCAAAAGGCGGCAACGGGCGGAAGAGAAGGCTATGAAGGCGCCGGTTAAAATGCTCATACCGCTTGTACTGTTTATTTTCCCGACTATTTTTATAGTTGTACTTGGTCCGGCGGCAATTCAGATAATGGAAAACTTTTAGTATGAGGTGTTAAATGTGTACATAATAAACCGCACCAGAGGGGTGGCCCTGGCCAGGGAAGCACGACTGGCGGCTACCTGGTGGGCCAGATTGAAGGGCCTGTTGGGCAAAAAGAGCCTAAAGCCCGGCGAGGCCTTGGTGTTAACGCCCTGTAATGCTATTCATACCTGTTTCATGAGATTTGCCATGGACGCAGTTTTTATTAATGACTATGGCCGTGTTTTGCAGGTTTGTCACGCTATGCCGCCTTTTCGTTTTTCGGCCCGGGTTAAAGGCGCTGTAAAGGTGGTGGAACTGCCAGCCGGCATCCTGCAGCATAGCGGCACGCTGGTGGGGGATATGCTTGAAATTGCCGAGTAATGGGACCAATGGCCGGATAATTTTTTCTGCCGTTGGTCCCTTTGGTTTTTCGACATATAGAACCGCGGCATTCCCTGCAGAATGTCTTTTTATGGCATTTTTGCAGGGAATAAAAAGAGTAATGTCGAATAGGAATTTTTGGGGGTGATGGGGATGAGCAGAGCCCGGAAAAGTTTCCTGCACGGGCTATATGTCTGGTTGCTAATTGCTACCGGCTACGGTATGCTGGTGGGGCTTTTGCGCTTGCAACCCCCGGATATTGATTTATGGCGTCAACTTGTCTTGTTTATTTGCATGGGTATCCTGGCCGAGTGGTTTGTCGTCTCTTTGCCCCAGGGCAGTCTTTCCATGGGCTTTGCGGTCGTGCTGACGTCTTTTTTATTGTTTGATACCACGTCTACAGTGATGATCAGTGTCCTGGCCGCCCTAATCGGTAATACTGTTTTCAGCCGGGATGGTCAGTTCCGCACCACGCTGTTTAATGGGGCGCAATATACTATTTCCGCAGTTGGTGCGGCATATGTTTATTATGCCGCCGGCGGCCTGTCTGCCAACAAATTGTCGACAGCCAATATTTTACCGCTGTTGTTATTTGTGCTTATTTATTTTGCGGCAAATCACCTGCTGGTGACTTTATTTCTCTGGCCTTCCTACCGTTATCAAGCCTGGAGCAACTGGGGGGCGGCCCTGAAATGGGATTTTTTCACCTATTTGTTTGCAACCCCGATTGGCCTGCTGATGTTTCTGATTTATATTAAAACCGGCTTGCTGGGCGCGGTATTACTGTTTCTGCCGGTATTAACACTAAAGTTCCTCTTAAATATGTATATAAAACTGGACCTGGCTACCAAGGAATTGTCTGTACTGTATGAAGTGGCGCAGAGTCTGGGGGCCAGCCTGGACATGTCCAATACGTTAAGCCTGATTTTGTCTGAAACCAGACGGGTAGTCAATTACCATACCGGCATTATTTATTTATGGCATGAAGACGAACAGATTCTGATGCCGGCAGCTATTCGCAGCCCCTTTGCAGAACAGCTGAAAAAAATATATTTTCCTTTGGGCGAAGGTGTGGTTGGCATAGCCGCCAAATCCGGCAAGCCGCAAATGGTGTTTGATTCGAAAAAAGATCAGCAGCTGCGGGTCATGCCGGGGATCAATCAGTTCCTGCGTTCCCTGCTGGTGGTGCCCTTGTTGGTGGATAACAAGATTATTGGTGTGATGACCATTGGGAAAAAGGAACCTAATGCTTTTGGGCCAAAACAGATGCAGATTCTTACCATTCTCGGCGGACAGGCGGCCGTGGCCATGGCTAATTCCTTGCTATATAAGAAAATAGAAAAGCTGGCTATTACCGACGGTCTCACTAAGGTTAATAACCACCGGCAGTTTTACAAGCGGGCGGAAGAGGAACTGGAGCGGACCAAGCGTTACGGCGGCTGCTTTTCGCTCATCATGCTGGATTTGGATTTCTTCAAAAAGTTTAACGACCAGTTTGGACATAAAGCCGGCGATATGGCTTTGGCCTGCGTGGCGCAGATTTTGCTGGACAGTACCCGCAGTTTGGATGTGGTTTGCCGTTACGGTGGTGAGGAATTTACTATTGTTTTGCCGGAAACCGACAGTCAAAGTGCGAAGCTGGTGGCGGAGAGAATCCGGGCAGCCGTGGCGAACCATCAGTTTATGGTGGCTGAAGGTAAACTACCAGTGCATGTCACAGTTAGTATCGGTATTGCTACTTACCCTCACGATGCCAAAAATTTGGACGAACTTATAGACTACGCCGACCGGGCGCTCTATTTCTCCAAAGAGCACGGGAAAAACAGGTTTACCCTGTGGTCGGAAATACCTATAGGCAATGAAAAAGAACGTATTTAGCAGAATTTAGCAGAGCAAGGCAGGAAATTGCTGACATTAAGCGAATAGTACTTGTATGCAACTTTTTGACGGGAGCCCAATGGGGCTCTTTTCGTGTCTTTGGGGGATTGTCGTAATAAGTCGAGGTGAAAGGAATTGTGCGGTATTATCTGTATCTGGCCTGGCAGGCAACCGGTTATAAAATAGATTATACCCATTTCCCGGCCCTGGATTTTGCCTTTCTGCAAACAGCGGGCTATCGGGGTCTGGAGATATTAAGCCCGCCGGTGTCTTTGATGGTGGCGCATTATTTATGGAAAAAGATAGGCAGTCAGCCTAGCGGAGCGCCGGAGGACGGTGCCGATACAGCTTGGCGTAGATGGTTGAGGCTGTTCCGGGGGCTGGAACAAGGACGGAGTGTTAAGGAAATTGTTGCGGTAAAGCAGGTGGCGGTAAATAAATTGCTCCGTCGCATGGGGGTGGCCGTGGTTATGCCGGACAAGCCGGCAGTGGCAGCATTTGCAGTGGCGGCATCTGCAGTGGCGGCACCTGCCGATTTGCTTCCGCCGCCGGCGGATTTGGAGAATGCCATGCGGCTGGTTGCCGGCCGGCTGCTGTTTGCCGAAGAAGTGGTACGGGCGGCGGTAGAGCAGAGCATAGAATTCCTTTGTGAGCCGGTGGATGTGCTGCAGTTGCTGGCCTTGCAAAACCGGTTGCAGGTAGTACCGGCCATAGAAATCACCCGTCCCGGTGAATGGCGCTGCCACCGTTGCGGGCGGCAGGAAACGGTGAAAACCGGATCATGTCCGGTGTGCGGTTTGGAATGGTGTCCGTATTGTGAAGGCTGTATTAATATGGGTGAGGCTAGAGGCTGCCGGGCGGTTTATGCCGCGCCGGCCGCTTTGGCTGCACCGGCCGCTTTGGCCGCGTCGGCCGCTTTGGCTGCACCGGCCGCTTTGGCCGCGTCGGCCGCTTTGGCTGCACCGGCCGCTTTGGCCGCGCCGGCCGAATCGCCAGGTGCGGTCGCTGTAGTGCCTGGTGCCACTGTGCCTGAACCGGTACCCCCGGCCCCCGGTGATTTTTGCCTGCAATTTGACTTGACCCCGCCTCAGGCGACGGCTGCCCGACAACTGGCAGAGTTTATCCTGACCGACCCGCGCCCTGAAGCCTTGGTTTTAGCTGTTTGTGGGGCGGGGAAAACCGAGGTTGTTTTCCCGGCCATGCGTACAGTATTAAACCGGGGCGGCCGGGTGCTGCTGGCCATTCCCAGGCGGGATGTGGTACTGGAGTTAGCGCCGCGGATTAAGGCAGCCTTTCCTTACGCCGGGGTGACAATTTTGTACGGGGGCTGTGCGGAAAAGTTTGCGCAGGCGGATATTTTCATTGCCACTACCCATCAGTCCCTGCGTTTTAACGGGTATTTTGACCTGGTGGTGCTAGACGAAGCTGACGCCTATCCATACCGGGGCAGCGCCATGCTCCGCCTGACGCTGGCCAGGGCCGGTAAACCCGAAGGTAAAACGGTGCTAATGACGGCAACGCCTGACTCCCGGCAATACGTTGATGCCAGGCGGGGTGATAAGCTTTTAATTACCATTCCTGCCCGTTTTCACGGGTTTCCGTTACCGGAGCCGGCAATAATCGGGGCTGGGATATATATTAAACAAAGCGGCGGGCCGGTTATTAACCCTTGCATTGTCAACTGGCTGATGGAAAGATACCGGCGGGACGGCGGACAGGTTTTTATTTTTGTGCCTACCGTAAAATTATGCCAAGAGACCGGGCTGGCGCTGCAGCAAGCGTTGGCACGTGAAATCCGGTCCGGTGAGCCGCTGGTTTTACAAGCCGGGTCCGCTGCCTGCCGGCCGCTTTTGCAGTACAGCTATGCCGCTGACCCGGAGCGAGACAAAAAACGGCTGGCCTTTAAACAGGGTGAATTCCCTTTTCTCGTCAGTACAACAATTATGGAGCGGGGTATTACGGTGGCTAATGCCCATGTCCTTGTGCTATATGCTGATTTTGCCAAAGTTTTTGATGAAGGCACCCTTATTCAGATGGCCGGACGAGCCGGCAGGTCTGCTGCTTTTCCGGCCGGCGACGTATTGTTTGTCGGTGCAAGCACTACCCCTGCTATGCAGGGGGCCTGTGAAAAGATTAGTCTGCTTAACAGGGAAGCGGCAGCGCGGGGGTATCTTAAGGCCGGCAAAGATATTTGAAGGCCGGCAAAGATATTTGAGGTGAAGACGATGTTATACCCGATTTTCAAGGATATAATTTTTGAAAAAATAATGGCTCTTCTTTTCCCGGGCCGGATACCCTGTCCACTTTGCGGCCTGCCGGGCGAGCGCCCGGGGATTTGCCGGTCTTGCTTTGAAGAACTGTGCCTTTTTAAAAAATATAATACTTGTCCAAAATGCGGCCGTTTTCCGCCCGCCCCGATAGCATCGGCCCTAATAGCACTTGAGCCGGTCACGTCTGCGCCGCTCAAATCTGCGCCGGTAGCAGACGAGGCGGTCTTTGCCGGGCCGACAGGATTATGCGTGGCTTGCCGGGATGAACTGCCGTTGTTTGACTGTGCCCGCGCCGTTGGCCCATATGAAGGCAAGCTGAAAGACAGTATATATCAATTTAAGTACTTTGGTCATCGTTCGCTTGCTGCGCCGTTGGCCATACTGATGAACGAATTGTTTCTAACGGAAAAAAGGTGGCAGCGGATTGATGCGCTGGTTCCTGTCCCTATCGGCCCGGCCAGGTTGCTGGCAAGGCGATTTAACCAGACTGAACTGCTGGCCGGGAATATGGCAAAAGTTTTGCGTCTGCCGGTGATTACTCTGTTAGAACGCAAACACGACACCGTGACTCAAAGTAAGCTGACCAAAAATGAACGCCGCCGGAACCTGTGTCAGGCCTTTGTTTTAAACAACCCGCAGGCAGCGGCGGGGAAGCGGGTGCTACTGGTAGATGACATATTGACCACGGGCAGCACAGCGGATGAATGCACCGCAACTCTTAAAGCGGGTGGGGCAAAAGAAGTGTTTGTGCTGACACTGGCCACCGGTCGCAGGGAGAAATAGCCTGTTCCCTCCCAGTCAATGATAAAAAACTTGACAGGTTTTTCAAAAAAATAAAGGGAAATAGAGGAATTTGTCGAAATAAATACCAAAGTGGTTTTGGGAGGACAAGTATATGGGCGATTTGAGAAACTGTCCACAGTGCGGGAAGGTATTTATGCTCCGGGTGCGCAATCTTTGCCCGGCCTGCCTTAACCTGGAGGAAGAGCAGTATGAGCAGGTGAAGGATTATCTGCGCAATGATCCAGGTGCCACGGTTGAACAACTTGTCGAAGACACTAAGGTAGAGGAATCCAAAGTTATGCGCTGGATACGCGAAGGCCGTCTGGTGGTCGCCGACACCGGCGGCAAGCCGGTTCTTGTCTGTCAGCGCTGCGGCCGGCGGGTGGAAAAGGGTAATCTTTGTCCACTATGTCTGCAGACACTGGAGGAAATCAGGGGTGTCGGGGGACAAGCCGGCAAGAATGAAAATTTTATCCATCCACTGGCGAAAAACGACCGGGATACAAAAAGCCGTGGCATGCACATTAAGAATAGGCATGAGGAAGAAGATTAAATTTTCTGAAAAAAATAAATAAAAAGGTGCATTGCCTAGCTATTAGTTGTAACAGATAGTATATGATAAATAATCGGCATTTTTTGACTAATAATTGCCTTAAATAATTAACCTCTTTTTGACGAAAATGGAGTTAGATTTCATAGCAATTTTTTTTTAAAAAAGAGGTGGCTTAAAATGATGATTTCCAGCAGCCAGATACTGAGTCTGATTAAGCAATATCAGAGGCAGGACAAGGTTTTTGAAACCAACAGGGAAGCCGGCAAAAGCATTAAACCGGCCTTCCAGGCTGACGAAGCAAGGATTTCCGGAGATGCCAAAGCTTTTCAGATGGCCCGGGACTTGATTAGAGATTTGCCTGAGATCAGGGAGGAACGGCTGGCTAATTTACAGCGGTTAGTTAAAAAAGGCACTTATGAGATCGGTGATGATGAAATAGCTGAGAAGATGATTGGCCGAACCCTGGTCGATAAGTTGGTTTGAACGGAATGCTAATCTTGGGGATGGGGGTTTTATAGTGACGGAACAAATCGGAGACTTGCTTCGCATTCTTGACCGTCAGTTACTTAAATATATAGAGCTGCTGGATGTTGCCAGAGCGTTGCAGCAGACTTTGATTAAAAATGACGTTACTTCTTTTGAAGCATTACTGAAAAGGGAGCATATATTGCTGACCGAGGTTGGCGGCCTTGAAGAGGAGCGGCTGACAACGCTTCAAGGTTTAGCCGGCCGTTTTTCTGTTACTGTTGAAGAATTGACCCTCAGCAAATTGATTCAACTGGTAGAGCCAAAGCATGAGCTAACTTTGACAGAATTTCAGACCGGAATATCCCAAGTCCTGATAGATCTGAAAGAGGTCAATGCCGGCAATGCCGATTTGCTGCAGCAGGCAATGGGGTTCATTAATTTTTCGCTTAACGTTATTACCGGCCTAAATGCCCATTATAACTATTCCGCTACCGGTGATGAAAAAAACTTAAACCCGGAACGACCGAAAATATTTGATCGGAAAGCTTAGTGTAAATTGACTACTCATTAACAAGCAAAGGTGGGGTTTTAATTGCGCAGTACTTTTTTTGGCCTGGAAATGGGCCGGCGGTCGCTGTTTACGCAGCAGCGGGCCTTAGATGTAACCGGCCATAACATTGCTAATGCAAATACGGTAGGCTATACCCGGCAGGTAGCCGACATGGCTGCTACTTTACCCTATACCGTACCTGCCTTTAACGCCCCGGTAACTCCATTGCAGGTCGGTACCGGCGTGGAGATAACTCAAATTAGGCGGGTCCGGGAAGACTTTATTGATTTTCAGATCAGGAATGAGAATCAAAGCATAGGTTACTGGGAAACCAAAAGGGACGCCCTGAAAAAAATTGAAATTATCTTACGTGAGCCTACAGACAACGGCTTGCGGAATATCATGGATAAGTTTTGGGGCAGTTTGCAGGAATTAAGCAAGAATCCTGAAAGTGAAGGGGTGCGGGCGTTAGTCAGAGAAACCGGGGTTACTTTGGCCAACACCTTTAATCAGTTGAGTGATCAGCTTACGAACCTGCAAAGCGACGCTAATATATCACTGGGCATTAAGGTTGATGAAGCCAATACCATGGCTTCTCAGATCGATGCTTTAAACAAGCAAATCAGAGTACTACAGACTGCCGGGCAAAACCCCAATGATTTGAAAGACAAGCGCGACCTGCTGCTGGACAAGCTATCCAAAATTATGGATATTCAATACAGCGAAGCTGCAGACGGTACGGTTACAGTCAGAGTGCCCGCAAATGCAGCCGGAAATATTTTTATTGACCCCATCACCGGGGTTGATCCGATGATAAGCGGCTCGCCGGTAACCTGGACCTCCACCGGCACCGCAGTCACCGTGAATGGTGGTGAAATGCTGGCTCTGAGTGAAATTGCCAACACAATAACCGTAGCATACCTTAATGACTTAAATGATATGGCCGGTGAGTTTGCCACTCACATTAATACGTTGCATTTTGCCGGCTTTGGTCTTGCCACACCGCCTGGGGCACCGCCAACGAACAATAATTTTTTTGCCGGCGGTCCGCCGATAAATGCAGCTAACATCCAGGTTGCCGCTTCAATGAGTGATTTAAAGAATATTGCCGCGGCAACCACCGGCGGCACTGCTCTTTTTCCCTCTGGTGTGCCCGGTGATGGCAGTAATGCTTTGGCGATGGCCAAATTAAAGCATGCCCCGACCATGAATGGGGATACTGTGACTTATGACGACTTCTTCCGGTCGCTGGTCTCTACTTTAGGCGTTCAGTCCCAGGAGGCCGGCAGAATGTCTGATAATCAACGCTACTTACTGGCTCAGTTGGAAAACAGCCGGATAGAAGTTTCCGGTGTTTCCCTGGATGAAGAAATGACTAATATGGTACGTTTCCAGCAATCATATAATGCTGCGGCCAGGCTGGTGACCACGATGGATGAGATGATTGATTTGGTTGTAAACAGAATGGGACTGGTGGGGAGGTAAAATAAATGCGGGTTACCAATAATATGATGGTAAACACCTTTTTGTCAAATCTTAACAATAACATGCGGGAAATGGATAAGATTCAGCAGCACTTATCAACCGGTAAAAAACTGAATAAGCCTTCCGATGACCCGATTAATATTATTTATTCGCTGCGTCTGAATTCAGGGTTATCAGAAATAGAGAGGTATACAGCCAACGTGAATAGTGCTTCATCGTGGCTCGAACTAACGGATACAACTTTGGATAATGTCGGCAACATTTTGCAGGTGGTACGGCAACGCACCATAAATGGGGCCAACGATTCACTTCCGCAGGCTTCCAGGATTGCCCTGGCTGAAGAAATCAAACAGCTAAGAGAACAGTTGCTGCAACTGGGTAATACATCATATGATGGCAGGTATATTTTTGCCGGCCACCAAACTACGACAGTGCCGTTTAATACACTAACAGGGGCTTATAACGGCGATAGTGGGATTATCAGCTATGAAGTCGGAGCAGGTATAAATATTAATATAAATGTCCCCGGCGACCAGGCCTTTAAGGCTCCTGTAGATATGTTTCAGTTGCTGACCGATATCAGTAATGACCTGGTGGCGGGAAATACAGCAAATTTATCCGGTGTTCATCTGGCAGCTATTGATACGGCAACAGATAACTTACTTTCCATACGCTCGCAGATAGGCGCTAAGGTAAACAGAATGGAACTTACAGTATCCAGGCTTGAGGAAACCAAGATCGGTTATAGTGAATTGTTAAGCGCGGCCGAGGATGTTAACACCGCAGAAGCCATTACGCAATTAAAAATGCAGGAAAACACATATCGGGCGGCACTTGCGGCGGGTGCCCGGATCATACCTCCGTCATTGGTTGATTTCTTGCGTTAAGGGGTGAGGGAGTTGGATATTCGCATCACGCAGCGGTTTGGGCAAATTGGTATTAAGTATATACAACCGCAAATGGAAATTGCCACTAAACCGGCGGATATGCGGATTACCCAAATTCCGGCGGAGCTGCAGCTGGCTATTGATTATCCGCAGATTAACATTGATATGACTGAGATGCGTGCGGATATAGGCTATAAGGAGATTTTGCCCTTTGCCAGGGAGTATGCAGGTGCAGGCCAGGCCACAGTGCTGGCCGGCATAGAAAGGATTGCCGTAGAAGGGGACACCTTGGCCCGTTCTGCCGGTAAAGGACGAGAGATTATAGGGAATATCGCGTGGAATAACTGGTTTGATAATGTAGAGTTTAATGTTGGTGCAGTACCTCAAGCTCCGCCGGAAATATGGTTTACCGGGGGGACAAAAATTGATGTGCAAGCGGGAAAGGTGCAGATAGATATCCAACCCAACCTGCCGGAGATTAACGGTACCCCGGGAAGTGTTGATATTTATCTGGAGCGAGTGCCGATGATAAAAGTTGAAGCGGTTGGCAGCTATCTGGATCTGGTAATTTAACTTTAAGGAGAATAGTTATGATTATTGAAACTGTACGCTTCGGCAAGCTGGAGATTGCCGACACAGAGGTTATAGAAATACTCGGCGGCTTGTTGGGATTTGCTGAAAATACAAAATATGTACTCCTAGACCATGACCAGGATACACCTTTTAAATGGTTACAGGCAGTGGATAATCCGGAACTGGCTTTTGTTATAATGGAGCCTTTTATTTTTTGCCCGGATTATCAGTTTGATTTATCAGATCATGATACGGGTGAACTTAAATTGTCAAAACCTGAAGAAGCAGCGGTTTTTGTCATTTTGGTTGTGCCGGCGGACCCCCAAAAAGTATCTGCTAATATCAAGGCGCCGATTGTGATTAACTGGGCTAACAAAAAAGGCAAGCAAGTTGTACTAAATAATGAAAGCTACCCGATTAAATTTTATCTTTTCCAGCAGGAAAAGAAGAGCCAGGGAGGGCTTTGATTATGTTGGCTCTGACCAGAAAAGCGGGCGAAAGTATAATGCTGGACGGGGATATTGAAGTAATTGTCGTAGAAGTCAGGGGCGATCAGGTGAGGCTGGGCATCAAGGCACCTCAGAATGTAAAAATTCTGCGTAAAGAGATTTTTGACGCAGTCCGGGCGGAAAATAAAAAAGCTGCTGATGTAGCGGTTAACCTAGTGGAAAACCGGTTTAAAGAACTGGATATGATCATGAAAAAGCTCAAACCGCCGGAATAATTTACAGTTAACAGAAAAAATAAGTAATTTGTATCAGCATGGAGCATATGCGATATATTTAGGATAAACAAGCATTATTGCCCCGCAGGCGCCCTAAATCGCCTTAAAGGTTTTTCGCCATTATTCGATAATTTAATTAGTAAAACTTTTATCTTATTCTTCGCGGTAGCGGCCGATACCGCGAAAGTAAGACAAATGCATAAAAAAAATAAAGAGCAGGGATGCTCACTAAAAATCAAGGAGGATGATTGCGTAATGAGAATCAATAATAACATCGAGGCTTTAAACTCTTATCGGAACCTGGGTATCAGTGACCTGAAAATGAACAAAAACCTGGAGAAACTGTCGTCCGGTCTGCGGATTAACCGTGCCGCTGACGATGCTGCCGGTCTGGCTATCTCCGAAAAAATGAGAGGCCAAATCAAGGGCCTGAACCAGGCTATCCGGAATGCGCAGGACGGTATTTCCCTGATTCAGACTGCTGAAGGTGCGCTGAACGAAACCCATAACATCCTGCAGCGGATGAGACAACTGGCTGTCCAGTCTGCCAACGATACCAACACCAACAATGACCGTGGCCAGCTGCAAAAGGAGGTTGCCGAATTAATCTCTGAAATTACCCGGATTGGCGGTAATACCGAGTTCAACACCAAAAATTTGCTGAATGCTTCGTTTTCTAACGGTGTGTTCCATATTGGGGCAAATGCAGGTCAGGCTATTAAGTTAACTATTGCCGATATGCGGGCCAGTGCAATTGGTGTTGGGACTATTTCAATTTCTGCTCAAACTACCGCGGATGGTGCAATCACTACAATCCAGGCTGCTATTGATAAGGTATCCACTGAGCGGGCCAAGCTGGGTGCTTACCAGAACCGTCTGGAAAGTACCATTGCCAACCTGGGTGTGGCTGCAGAGAACTTAAGCGCTGCCGAATCCCGGATTCGCGATGTTGACATGGCTAAGGAAATGAGTGACTTCACCAAGAACCAGATTCTGGTGCAGGCCGGTACTGCCATGTTAGCCCAGGCCAATGCCAAGCCTCAGGCGGTACTGAAACTCTTAGGCTAATCTTAGTATTTAAAGGTATGGAGGCCGGCCGGCCAAGTGTCGGCCGGCCTTTCCGTATCTTAAAGAGGAGCTGAGCGGGGATGCGAATTACTACCCAAGTAGCCCAAACCGGTATACCGGCAGAGGCCCCCATAAAAACCGCCGCCGAGCAGAAGGATAAGCCAAAAATGGATAACCCCGACCTTGCGGCAAAGGTTGATTTAAATAAAGAAGAGCTTTCTGCCAGCATAGAAAAGCTTAATAAGACCTTGCAGATTTATAACAAGCACTTGAAGTTTTCTGTCCACAAAGAGAGTGGAAGGGTAATGGTACAGGTGATTAATAATGATACGGGCGAGGTAATCAGAGAAATCCCGCCCCAAAAGATTTTGGACATGTTGGCAAAAATTCAGGAATATGTCGGCTTATTAGTCGACGAACAGGCCTGATTTAACGGGGGGTGACGGATGATGCAAATTGGCGGACTTGTTTCCGGGCTGGACACGCAGGGCTTGATTACCAAGCTTATGCAGCTGGAACGGGCACCGATGGTTAAAATGCAGCAAAAGCAGCAGCTGCTAAAGTGGAAAAAGGAAGCTGTAATGGAATTCAGGACTAATCTGATGTCCCTGCAGACTAAACTTTCGGACCTGGTATTAAGTTCGGCTTTTAACAGTAAAGCGGTTGTTACCGGCAATGATAAGCTTGTAACAGCTACGGCCAACAATAGTGCGCCTAACGGTATTTATAATGTGACGGTTAATAATCTGGCTACCGCAACCAGAGCGGCCAGTACCGGAGCTATTGGTTTAGTCCCGTTAAGTCCGCTGGCAGCCTCCATGACCGGTGTGGCGGAGATGAATACGGCCTTGGGGGTAGACGTAGACCCCAATGCCAGGTTCGCCGACGGCATGGCCGCGACCAGAATGGAAGCTAATGTTACTGCAGACGGTACTAAGGGGATAACTATTAACGGGGTTTATATAGCTATTGCGGCTACTGATACACTGAATACGGTAATCAACAAAATTACTGATTCGGCAGCGGGAGTTACCGTCAGTTTATCCGGGGACCGATTATCTCTAAAGCAAAAAATACCCGGCGCCGCTAATAAAATAAATATCAGTGATACCAGCGGTTTTTTGGCGGCCGTGAAGATTGCCGCCGGGGAAGCGACCGGTCAGGATGCGGGTTACCAAAAGAAGCTTAATGCCAGTGGTCTGGCTGTGGCCAGTGGTAACTTAACCATCAATAACTATACCATTGCAGTAGATGTAACCAAGGATTCCCTGCAGGATGTCATTAACCGGATTAATTCTTCTGCCGCCGGTGTGACGGCTTTTTATGATTCAGTTACGGACAGCGTTTCGTTTGCGGCCAAAAACACCGGCAGCCAGTTGATTAACTTTGGTTTGGATACCACCGGCCTTTTAACGGCGCTAAAAGTAGACCCCGCTATCCAGACGGCCGGCAATCAGGCAAGTATGACTATTAATGGCACGACCCTGACCAGGGAGGCCAATGCTTTTGATTACAACGGGGTCAAGTTTACTGCCCAAAGCACGGGCACTACCACTGTAACGGTGAATCAGGATACTGACAAAGCTATCAAAACCATTGAAGAATTTGTTAATCAGTTTAATGCCAGCATTGAGTTTATCAACAACAGACTGGCTGAAAAAAAGGTCAGGGATCCTAAAACGGACAGCGAGTATAAACAAGGCTTACTGAATAATGAGGCTTTATTAAGAAATACCCGTGCCCTGCTGCAAAAAAGCATTGGTGATCCGGTAGGGGGCTTACCCACCAACATGAATATGCTGGCCTTAGTGGGAATTACTACCGGTGCCGGTGGCAAGGGATTGGTGCCGGACGGCAAATTGGTAATCAATAAGGATAAGCTGCGTGCCGCGTTGGAAACCAATGCCAAGGCTGTACAAGACCTGTTCACCAAAGGCACCTCGCAGCCTGTTACCCAGACCTTTGCCGGCAGTGCCGGTGTGGTCAATGGCACGCTGGTGGAATTTACCCTGTCCAATAATAAAGTGGCCGGGAATCCCGCCCCGGTTGTGAAGGTAAATGGAACTGCTTATACTCAGGTATCCGCTGCCCCCGGTGCCAACCAGTTTATGGTGGACTATATGAACGGCAAGATTATTTTTAACCAGGCCAATGCTCCGGCAGCCGGGGATACTGTTGAAGTAACATATGAATATAATGTTACTTCCGGGCCGGATGCGGGGATTGCCGTGCGACTGAAGCAGCAGGTGGCGGAAATGACCAAGATTGGCGGTTTTATTGATAATGTTACCGGCAGCAAAGGCGGTCTTACAGCACAAATTAACAGTATGGACAAATATATCGAGCGTTATGAGGAAAGGCTGGAAGCGCGGGAAAAAAATCTCTGGCGGCAGTTTACCGCCATGGAAAAAGCTATGGGGCTGCTGCAAAGCCAGAGTAACTGGTTATCAGGACAATTAAACAATCTCCCCGGCTGGGGGAAGGTGGAATAAGTTTTTTGAAGGCGAATTATTTCGCCTTCAATATTGACAAAATGTGTCGACTTCTGCCGTTTGGATGGAGGTGCCGAACTGGTGATTAACAACATGAATGTTTTACAGCAGGAAATTATGCGGGTGCTGCAAGAAAGGGGAACATCCTATGCCTATCCGGTGACTTCTCAGGAAATCGGAGAATTGTTGAATGTTACCCCGTCATATATCCGGGAGCAGATGAAGATTTTACAGACCATGACGCTGGTTGAGGTGCGTAACGGGCCCGGCGGCGGTTATTTTATCAAAAACCATAACGATTAGGAGCAACTATACCAATGGCTACTGAAAATGGTTCCGCGTCAAGTTTAGAGGTTATAACAGCAAAAAATGGTTCTCCCACCTTAAGAGTGGCGGATGAACAGGGGAGTTTGCTGTTTTTGCATAGTTCCTATAATCCGGAGGCAGAAGGGACAAAGGCTACAGCCGGCTATAGCCGGCCAATCAATCAAATGGTGGTGGTTTTAGGTTTTGGCTTAGGCTATCATGTGCAAGCTCTAATGGAAAAACTGGGGCCGGAAGGCCGGTTATTTGTGGTTGAAAGCCGACCGGATATTTTTGCCAGGGCTTTGGCTTTGCGGGATTTATCCTGGCTGGAGGAACAAAAAGTAACTATCGTGTGCGGGGAAGAACGGTCACAGGCAGCAGAAAAATTCAGTCAGGTCTTTAACATTGCCAGGGATACAGGGTTGATGTTTTTTGAACATGCTCCTTCCGTGAAGCTCAATCCTGCCTATTATGAGCAGATAACTGCAACTTTGCGGGACGTGGTCTCTCTTCAGCTGTCAACTGTTGCTACCTTAATAAATTTTAAAGATTTGTGGATTAAGAATAACCTGGATAATCTAATGGCTTATGTGCAAAGCCCGGGAGTAAATGTATTACTAGAGGCGGCTAAGGATATGCCGGCCATTATTATATCGGCGGGGCCGTCTTTGAACAATAATATTCATCAGTTAGCCCGGGCCAAGGGTAAGGCGCTGCTGGTTTGTGTCGGCACCGCGCTTAGGGCAGTGCTAAAGGCCGGGATAAAACCTGATTTGGTGGTCACTTATGATGCCGGCGAAGCAAATTTTCAGCATTTTGCCGGTCGGGATTACAGTGATATGCCTTTAGTGTTTGACCCGATGGTGCACCCCGGGATAGTTAGGCAGCATCACGGCAAAAAATTTGTGCTTAGTGTAGGAAATGATATTACCTCCTGGATTGAAAGCGCTGCCGGTACTGCCAAAGGCTTTGTTCAGGCCGGCGGTTCAGTGGCCACCCTGGCTTTGGCCTTGGCGGTCAAAATGGGGTGTAATCCTATTGCCATGGTGGGTCAGGACCTGAGTTTTCCCGGCGGCAGAACCCATGCCCGGGGGACGGTTTATGAAGAGAATAGAATAGAAAAAAGTGCAGACAACCTGCACAAATTCTATGTCCCGGCCAATGACGGCAGTCAGGTGCTAACCAACAGGGGGTATTACAGCTTTCTAGTCTGGTTTGAACATTTTATCAAAGATCTACCCAGTGACAAACTAATTATTAATGCTACCGAGGGTGGTGCCAAAATAGCAGGCACTGTATTGATGAAATTAAATGATTATATAGATAATTATTGTCAGCGGGATATTGGCGGGGTATTGGAAAAGTTTCACAGCAGCCATCCGCAGGATTACCCGGATATGAAGAGACTATCCCGACAATTGGCCGGGGTGGTTGACACTTTGCAGGCCATCCGGAAAAAAAGCGCCAAAGGGGCGGCTTTGGCCGCTGAATTATATGAGAATTATTGTAAAGGTATTTTATACAATGAGGAAACAATAGTTAAGGAGCTTAACAATATAGACCGGACTATCAAAATAAAACAGGAAGAGGTGCCCTTCATCAGTCAGGCTATGCAGGAAGTATTAATTCGGGTGACCCGGGGACCTTTAAATATGCACAGTGAAAAGGAAACCCCGAAGGAGAAAAATCTGCGCGTAACGGCATTAAGCAAAGCCCTTTATGAGGGGATAAATGAAAGCGTCAGCATATTAGTGGAATACTTTAACAATGCCTTGGCAACGGTTAGGACAGAAATTAAATAAGTAGTAAAGGGGTCAGGATTTATGACGGAAAATCCGCAACAAATGGTTATTGAGGGTTTGCAGATGTCGGCAGAGTATGTTTCCCGGCTGGTTTTGGGAATGCAAGAGCTATTGCAGCCGGTTCGGTCCGGCCGGGAAGCCCAGGCCAAAGTCTTATTCATGGACACTACGGAGGGGTTGGAGTGGTACACAACAATTCTACTGGGAGTAATAACTATCTTTCCGGAGTCGAAAATCAAAGCGCTGCAGGGAAAAACGATTGAAACCTCGGTTAACGAAACCCTTGAGCAGACCATGCAAATGGCAGCAGCCCTGGAAAACGGGGACATGGTGTTATTTGGTGATATTTTGGAATACGAGGTGCTACCCTGGTTACAGTACTGGTCTGAAGTAACCCCGGAAATGACTAAACTTGCTAAAGCTTTATAGTTAACAAGCAGATTAATGGGGTTGGGGTGAGGTAATGGAGGAGCTATTTTGCGGTAAAAAAATATTGATCACCGGCGGCACAGGTTCCATTGGCAGCGAGCTCCTGCGTCAGGTTTTCAGATATCAACCGGCAGTAGTACGGGTATTTAGCCGGGACGAGGATAAGCAGTTTGAGCTGCAGCATGAATTCAGTGCGCAAAAAAACATACGTTTTTTGCTCGGTGACGTGCGGGACAAGGACAGGGTGCTAAGGGCAATGGAGGGCATTGATATTGTTTTTCACCTTGCTGCTATGAAGCATGTCCCGGCTTCGGAATATAACCCATTTGAAGCTGTCAAGACTAATATCATCGGCACGCAGAATATTATTGATGCCGCCTTGCTGCATAATGTAGAAAGGGTCGTTTATACCAGCAGTGATAAGGCAATCAGTCCAACAAATACCATGGGGGCTTCCAAGCTGTTGGCGGAACGGTTGATTTCTGCTGCTGATTATTATAAAGGCAGCTGCCGGACAATTTTTTCGGTGGTCAGGTTCGGCAATGTGATGGGTTCACGGGGCTCGGTCATCCCGCTGTTTAAAAAACAGGTTCGGCAAGGCGGGCCGTTAACGCTAACATTGCCTGATATGTCCAGATTTATGATGAGTATCCGGGAAGCGGTCAATCTTACTCTTCAGGCAGGCAGTAAGGCCCAGGGCGGCGAGATTTTTATTTTGAAAATGCCGGTGGTTAAACTTGGTGTTTTGGCGGAAGTTATTATTGAAGAGTTTGCCCCCCTTTGCGGATACGCTCCAGCGGACATTGCCATAGAGCAAATTGGTCTGCGGCCCGGTGAAAAAATGTATGAAGAACTAATGACCCTGGAAGAAGCTAAATTGGCCGTTGAATTTGCGGATATGTTTGCGGTCACACCTACTTATGCGGAAAAGAAATATCAGTATGCGGGGGGACGGCCGGCGGAGCATAAAAGCTTCAGTTCCCATGATGCTGCGCCATTAAATAAACAGGAAATACGGACATTACTTGAACGGGAACGACTGCTGGAAAGAAGAAAGCACTAATTGGAGGGCATATCATGAAAGCATTGGTTACCGGGGGAGCCGGTTTCATTGGCCGCTGGGTGGTCAAAAAGCTGCTGGCAGACGGCCAGGCGGTCTGGGTTTTAGACGACCTTTCCAACGGCCGGCAAGAAAACCTGGCAGAGTTTCTGGGGCATGACTTATTTAAGGCTTTTGAAATCGGTGATATAAAGGATGCCGGTACCTTAGCAAGCTTGTTTGCTGGTGGTTTTGACGTTTGTTACCACCTGGGCGCCAGTATTAATGTACAGGACAGTATTGATGACCCGGCGACCACTTTTGCCAATGATGTTACCGGCACCTTTAATGTATTGGAGGAATGCCGGAAGCACCGGACTAAAATGGTATTTATGAGTACTTGTATGGTTTATGACCGGGCCGTCTCGGCAGCAGGCATAGATGAGCATTGGCCGGTTAAACCGGCTTCGCCGTATGCGGGGGCCAAAATAGCCGGTGAAAATATGGTGCTGTCATATTACCATGCATATGGCCTGCCAACAGTTGTTATCCGGCCATTTAACACTTATGGACCATTTCAGAAAAGCTCCGGGGAAGGGGGCGTAGTGGCTATATTTATCCAAAAAAACCTGCAGGGGGAAATCATCAATATATATGGCGACGGTACGCAAACCAGGGATCTGCTCTATGTAGAGGACTGTGCCAGGTTTGTTGTCATGGCCGGGTATAATGATGCCGTTAACGGGGAAATTGTCAATGCCGGTTTGGGCAAAGACATTTCTGTAAACGACCTGGCGGAACTTATTGCTGATAAAAAAGAATTAATACAGCATGTGCCCCATATCCACCCGCAAAGTGAGATTGCCAAGTTATTGTGCAACTATAGTAAGGCTGATAAGCTTTTGGGCTGGGAGCCAAAGGTAAGTTTGGCAGAAGGCATTAATAAAACTACGATATGGATAAAAAATAACCTGAAGAACGGGTGGGCACAGTAAAATGCAGAGTTTACCTGCGATTGAGGGGGGGCAGCCGGTTCGCCCCAAACTCCTTCCTTATAGTCAGCAATGGGTGGCAGATGATGATATAGAAGCAGTGATAAGAGTATTAAGGTCGGATTTTCTTACTACCGGACCTAAAATAAAAGAATTTGAAGAAATGTTTGCAAATTATGTAGGCACCAGATATGCTGTGGCTATTGCCAACGGTACCGCCGCCCTGCATGCGGCTATGTTTGCCGCCGGTGTGGGGCCGGGGGATGAGGTGATTACTACCCCGATTACTTTTGCCGCTTCTGCCAACTGTGTGCTTTATCAGGGCGGGTTGCCGGTTTTTGCCGATGTCCTGTCCGGTAATTTGCTTATCGATCCCATGCAGGCGGAGGCAAAGATAACGGAACGGACCAGGGTTATCATTCCGGTGCACTATTCCGGTCACCCTGCTCCTATGGATGAAATTTTGGCGCTGGCCGGTAAATATAATCTTTTGGTAGTGGAAGATGCCGCTCATGCTCTGGGTGCCCGGTATAAGGGTCAACTTATTGGCGGATTGAGTGATATGACTGTTTTTAGCTTTCATCCGGTAAAGCACATCACTACCGGAGAAGGTGGCATGATTACTACTAACCGGGCGGATTTATATGAGCAGCTGCTATTGTTCCGTGCCCATGGTATTACCAGAGACCCAAGGCGGCTGGGAAAAGCAGCAGGGCCCTGGTATTATGAAATGCAGGCCTTAGGTTATAACTACAGGATGACGGATATCCAGGCCGCGCTTGGCATATCCCAGCTTGCCAAGAGTGAAGACTTTTTGGCCCGGCGGCGGGAAATAGCGGCTATATATACCGAAGCCTTTACCGGTTTGGACAGTATTGAGCCTTATCTTGAAAAGACATGGGCTGCTTCCTCATGGCACCTTTATGTGATTAAATTAAAACCAGACCGCCTGCGTGTGGATCGAAACGTAGTTTTTGATGCTCTGCGGGCGGAAAACATCGGGGTTAATGTACATTATATACCGGTTTATCTGCATCCTTATTACCGCGCGCTGGGATATCAACCCGGCCTCTGTCCGCAGGCGGAGGAGGCTTATGAGAGAATTATCAGTTTACCGGTTTTTCCGGCCATGACCGATCGGGATGTGCATGATGTGATAACAGCGGTGCGTAAGGTTATGGCCTATTATGCGGAATAACCGTCTATTGCTGGGGAGGCTTGAATTGTGATTGCAAAAGGTCAAGCTGATATAAAGATTTTATCATTTATCGGTGACGGGGTTGCCGCTCCTCATGTGATAACCGGTTTTAATAATGCCCTGGAGGAGATGAATTGCCACGTCCTCTGTTTGCCATTGAACAAGAATTTAAGTGTGGAAGAAATGATTGAACAAATCAAGGCTTTTACCCCCGATTTTGCGTTTTTTTACGGCATGACAGGTATTATCAGAATTAATTATCAAGGACGGCTAACTCATTTGTTAGAGGCTATGGAAATACCTTTTGCCTGTCTTTTTTTTGACAATCCGTGGCTTACAAAAAATTTGCTGGAAGAGACGCATTCCGGTTTGCGTACTATTTTTGTATGGGACAAGGTGTATTTGACGGAGTTGGTGGAAGCGGGATACAAACGGGTACATTACCTTCCGCTGGCAACAGACCCGAAAATTATGTATCCGCCGGAACCGGCTACAATACCTGAAAAATTTAAGTGTGCCTTTAGTTTTGTTGGCAGTCTGACCAAAAAAGATGATGTGGACCAGTGGCTTAAGAATTGTAAATTCCAGGTTTTAACCGACTTGGTTCTAAAAATGAGACGGGCGAACCATGAACTCTCAATCAATCAGGCGATAAAAACAATTATTGCTGATTTGACAGAGGATCAGCAAAAGCCGGTACAACAATTAATGGACTCTCCGGAGTATCCCTTCCTATGCTGGATATTGGACATGGAACTCAGCCGGGAAAGCAGGTATAACCTGATTCGCAGCATGCAGAGATAC
>CAZWUW010000029.1:0-31786 GCA_964636895.1 uncultured Eubacteriales bacterium | reverse complement strand
GTAGCCCCTACCGCTCAAATAGCGCTGGAAGAAAGTGAGGCTTTTGTTCAAACAGGGCATGGCGGTGCAGACGGTCGTATTACCACGATGTTGGGACCACATGCCCCTTTCACCTGCCCACCGGACTATCTCGAAAAAGTTATGGCGCTGGCCAAAAAGCTTCAGGTGGGTATTCACATTCACCTGGCTGAAACCCTGCAGGAAATGCATGACATACAAAAAGCATATGGCAAATCTCCTATTGCTTACGTAAACGACCTGGGCTTACTGGATTTTCCGGTACTGGGAGCTCACTGCGTGCATGTCAGTCCGGAAGATATCAATATAATGCAGGCAAAGGATGTAAGAGTAGCTCATAACCCGGAAAGCAACATGAAACTGGCCAGTGGTATTGCTCCGGTACCTCAGATGCTTGCTGCCGGTATTACTGTTGGGTTGGGAACAGATGGTGCAGCCAGTAATAATGACCTGGATATGCTGGGAGAAATGCGTACTGCCGCATTGCTGCACAAAGTAAACACCATGGACCCGACAACAATACCCTCTTATTGCGCGTTGGAAATGGCTACGGTAAAAGGAGCACGCGTCCTGGGACTGGAAAAGGAAACCGGGGTATTGCAACCTGGGTATAAGGCCGACGTTATTTTGATTGATTTTGAACAACCGCATCTTTATCCCAGACATGACATATATGCACACACGGTATATGCTGCTCAGCCGGCCGATGTTAAAACAGTTATTATTGATGGTCGCATTGTTATGGAAAACCGCAAAGTACTTACATTGGATGAGTCCGAAGTACTTGCTAAAATTCGTGAACGAGCCGGAAAACTTATAGGTAAGTGAAAGCTGATTTTATTAAAAAATATAATATTTTTTAATAAAGAAGGAGGAATTACTAAATAATTGTCGAATATAGTATAATCAAATAAGTGAATTATTTCACATGTATATTTTTTGAGACTAGGGGGTGAATGGTGATGGCGGGCGGTAGATTGGCTTCTTTGCGGATAGAGAGAAATCAATTAGTGGACCTGTGGATTAACAAAAAAGGTCCGGACAGCGCAAAGATATTAGTGCGGATTATGGATCTGGACGAGGCAATTGACCGGGAATCAGATATATTAAGAAATAGTAGTATGAAGAAAAAACTGCATATATCATAACCAGGAATGTGAAATTTAGTACATAGAGAGCCGAATAAGGCTCTTTTTTTTGTGTTTTCAGCTTGACAGCCGGAAAAAAAACATATAGAATATCGCTGTAAAGTAAAAAACCTTGACGGTCCTCTTGGGGGGGAACCATGGAAAAGTTTGGCCGCCTGGCGTTGCTGTTTGATTTTTATGGGCAACTGCTGACTGCAAAACAACAGGAAATAATCGGTTTATACTATGAACAGAACTTTTCTTTGGGGGAAATTGCCGCTGATATGGGGGTTAGCCGGCAAGCCGTACACGATATAATCCGGCGCTGCGAAAAAGCGCTGGATAATTACGAGCAAAAACTAGGTCTGGTCACAAAGTATTTACAGCAGCGAGCTAATCTTAATAAAGCCTTAGCTTTGCTGGAACAGTATAAAACCGATGATAGCCCGGTGTTATTGGCACAGGTCACAGAAATCATCAAAGAAGTCCTGGCGCTGGAATAAAACTGAATAGGCCGTTTTATTTATGAGGGAGGTCTATCTATGATTTTTGAAGGATTAGCAGAAAAATTACAAAGCACATTTAAAAAACTAAAAGGCAAAGGTAAGCTGTCGGAAACTGATGTTGATGAGGCGATGCGAGAGGTTAAACTGGCACTATTGGGTGCTGACGTCAACTTTAAGGTAGCAAAGGATTTTACAAACAAGGTAAAAGAACGGGCTATCGGTCAGGAAGTATTGAGCAGCCTCACGCCGGGTCAGCAGGTAATCAAAATAGTCAATGACGAATTAACTGATTTGATGGGTGGCTCTCAGGCCAAAATAGTACTGGCACCCAAACCGCCCACGGTAGTTATGCTGGTTGGCTTGCAGGGTGCCGGTAAGACAACTACTGCCGGCAAGCTGGGAAACCTGCTGCGCAAGCAAGGTCGCAGGCCATTGCTGGTAGCCGGTGACATTTATCGGCCGGCGGCTATCAAACAGTTAAAGGTACTCGGCGAACAGCTTAATATTCCGGTATTCAGTCTGGGGGACAAAACCAGTCCGGTTGATATTGCGAAAGCCGCTATTGAGCACGCCAAAACCTATGGCCATGACCTGGTCATTATAGATACTGCCGGTCGGCTGCATATCAATGAAGAATTGATGGAAGAGTTACGGGGTATCAAAAACAATGTCAATCCGCATGAAATTTTGTTTGTAATAGATGCCACCACCGGTCAGGATGCTGTTACAGTAGCCGGAACCTTTAATGACGAACTTGGCATTGACGGGGTAATCATCACTAAGCTTGACGGTGATACCAAGGGCGGTGCCGCTCTATCCGTCAAGGCGGTTACCGGCCGGCCTATTAAGTTTGTTGGGATGGGTGAAAAGCTGGATGCTTTGGAACCCTTTCATCCGGATCGGATGGCCTCACGGATTCTTGGCATGGGTGATGTACTGACCTTGATTGAAAAGGCACAGGCCACATTTGATGCCGATAAGGCCATGGAGATACAAAGAAAGTTAAAAAATCAGGATTTCACACTGGAAGATTTTTTGGATCAAATGCAACAGGTTAAGAACATGGGTCCGTTGGACAGTATTCTGGGCATGATACCGGGGTTCAGTGGTGCTAAACAGCTTAAAGACATACAGATAGATGAAAAGGACATGGTTCATGTGCAGGCCATTATTCAGTCGATGACTCCGGAGGAACGCCGCAAACCGTCTATTATCAAGGATAGCCGCAAAAAACGCATTGCCCGCGGCAGCGGCACAAAAGTATCTGAAATAAACCGGGTCCTCAAACAGTTTGAAGAAACTAAGAAAATGATGAAGCAATTGTCCGGTATGGAGAAAACGATGAAAAAAGGCGGAGGCTTTAAACTTCCCTTTTTCAAATAAAGCATATTTATTTGTATAATGACAGATTCTATAAGGAGGTGAAATTAATGGCAACGAAAATTCGTTTGCGGCGCATGGGTGCTAAGAAAGCCCCTTTTTACCGTATTGTTGTAGCAGATTCCAGGGCCCCGCGGGATGGCCGGTTTATTGAAGAAATTGGCTATTACGATCCATGTAAAGAACCTGCTATAATCAACGTCAATGATGATAAGGCGGTTGACTGGTTGAAAAAAGGTGCCCAGCCATCCGAAACAGTTAAGTCATTGTTTAACAAAGTTGGTGTGTATGAAAAACTGGCTGCCCAGAAGCAAGCGTAACCCAAGGGGGTAAGTACATTGAAGGATTTACTGGTATTACTTGCCAAGTCCCTGGTTGATAACCCGGATGAGGTTAACGTAAACGTTGTAGAAACTGAAAATTCTTTGGTGCTGGAACTAAAGGTAGCTGCCGAGGACATGGGTAAAGTCATTGGTAAACAGGGTCGGATTGCCAAAGCAATCCGCACGGTAATTAAAGCAGCTTCCACCAGGGAAGGAAAAAAAGTTATGGTAGAGATCATTTAATAACCAGGGGGCTTTCGAGCCCCTTTCTACTACCATTAGTCTTTTTTGCTAAGTACAGGCAAGCCATTTTCAACTTTATCTGACGCTTCAGGCATTGTTTTTTAAGCGGGAGGTATTTATGGACAGCATTACAATTAAAAGACCGGTAATTGTTAAGGTCAGAGTAACCGAGCACTTTAAAACCAGGATGGCAACGGAAGTGCAGGAGGCCATTAAAAAAATTGATTCTGAGCTGCAACATCTGGAGTTTCAAGTAAAAAGGATGATTGCCGAACTGGAAAAAAAGAATCCGGCGGGTATTCCTGGAGCCAAGCAGCACCTGGAACAAGAAAGAGATAAAAGGTTGCAGGCCCGTCAAAATCTTATGGAACAACTAAAGAATATTAGTAAAATGGCTATCGGTGCGGAAGTTGTTCAGGGAACCATGGAGAGCATAACAGATATCAGGGTGGGTGATAATTGGAACGATATTATGGGTATTGAGCTTTTGGTTTGTGATGATAAGATTATTGCGATAAGAAACCGGACCAGAGAAGATTATGATGGCAGATAAAGCGGAAATGATTACCATTGGCAAGATAGTCAACACCCAAGGCCACCTTGGCGAAGTGCGGATTTGGCCGCTAACTGATTTTCCGGAAAGATTCAGTAATCTAAAACAAGTATATATTAATCTGAACGGTCATACGGAGATTTATCATATTGACGGGGTGCGTTTTAACAAGCGGTTTGTGCTTGTTAAATTTGCTGAAGTACCTGACATGAATAGGGCGGAAACATTAAAAGAGGCTCTAATACAGCTTCCCTCAGAGGATTTATTACCATTGCCGGAAGATACTTATTATATTTTCGAGCTTATTGGGCTGCAGGTGCATACCGGGGCGGGGGAAAAGCTGGGTATCATTACTGATGTTATTCAAACCGGCAGCAATGATGTATATGTGGTAAAACCACCGTTAGGTAAGGACATTTTAATTCCAGCTTTAAAACAGGTGGTTAAAAAAATAGATTTGTCTGAAAAAAAAGTAGTAGTAGAACTATTACCGGGATTATTGGATATTTACAGGTGATTAAAATGAAAATTGACATTCTTACCCTTTTTCCGGAGATGTTTTTAGGGCCTTTTGGTGTTAGTATCATTAAAAGAGCCCGGGAAAAAGGTTTGCTTGATATAAGCACCACTAATATCCGGGACTTTGCCCGGGATAAGCACCGAATTACCGATGATTATCCATTTGGCGGCGGTGCCGGTATGGTTATGAAACCGGAACCGATTATAGAAGCTGTTGACGCACTCACCTGCGAGATTGGCAGAATACCGGATACGGTGATTTTGTTAAGTCCTCAGGGCGAAGTTTTCAATCAGCAGACAGCAATTGAGCTGGCTCAACACCGACATATCGTATTTATTTGCGGTCATTACGAAGGAATTGATGAACGGGTAAGGGATACTGTAGTGAACAAGGAAATGTCCATTGGCGACTATGTGCTGACCGGTGGGGAACTGCCTTGCATGGTAATTATCGATGCCCTGGCCAGGATGATACCGGGTGTGCTGGGGGAAGAAGAGTCTGCGGTTAAGGATTCTTTTTATGACGGTCTCTTAGAATATCCTCAATATACCAGACCACGGGAATACCGGGGTATTACGGTGCCGGAAATTTTACTTAGCGGAGATCACGGCAAAATCGCCCGCTGGCGCCGGCAGCAATCCTTGAAACGAACGTTGGAACGCCGGCCCGACCTATTAAAAATTGAAGAAATGTCTGAGGAAGACCGGAAAACTTTGCTGGAGGTTTTTGCGTAAAACAAATTGCCGGGGGGTATAATTAAGGTGAGTTCCCAGAAAAAGCCGAGGGTTTATATTGGGTTGCTGCATTATCCTATTTATAATAAAAACATGGAGATTATTTCAACTTCTATTACAAATTTGGATATTCATGACATTGCCAGAACCGCCCGGACTTATGAAGTAAGCAGATATTTTATTATTCACCCGCTGGAAACCCAACGTCGGCTGATTGCAGATGTTTTAAGTTATTGGCAGGAGGGTTATGGTTCCCAGTATAACCCTGACCGGCGGGAAGCATTCTGCAGGGTTCGATTGGTAGCTGAGTTGACTGGGGCCGTTAAAGATATCCGCGAAGCAACCGGTACCAGTCCGTATGTAATTACTACTGATGCCCGGGTATACCCCAATACCGTCAGTTATTCCGAAATGCGGAATAAGCTGGCTACTGGTCACCCCTGTCTGTTGCTTTTCGGTACCGGCTTCGGGATTGCCGGGGAAACTATGATGGCTACTGATTATATTCTGGAACCCATTTACGGGCCGGGTGATTATAATCACCTAAGTGTCAGAAGCGCTGCAGCTATCATTCTTGACCGTCTTCTGGGTGAGCCGTGGTGGGTTTAATAGTGGGTTTAATACGGTTAAAATATGCTTGTGTTTCCGAACTTACTATGCTATAATATCTACTGTTAGTCTACCGGATACTACATATGCCAGTAACAATGGAGACTAGCCGGAACCAGGACGGTCCGCTGCGGGCAATCCCGTTATGAACGTCTGTACAGGAAGGAGGGCTTACAATGGATTTGATCAGCAGCATAGAACAGGATCAGGTAAGAAAGGATATTCCTGCTTTTAAACCTGGTGATACTGTTAAAGTGCATGTTAAAGTTGTGGAAGGTACCAGGGAAAGGATTCAGGTTTTCGAAGGAGTTGTAATTAAGCGCCGGGGCGGTGGCTTGCGGGAAACTTTCACCGTACGTCGTGTATCATACGGCGTAGGTGTGGAAAGGACGTTTCCCTTACATTCACCCCGCCTGGAACGCATAGAAGTTGCCAGAAGAGGACGGGTAAGAAGAGCTAAACTCTTCTATTTGAGAAGCCTCAGAGGAAAAGCCGCTCGTATTAAGGAAAAAGTGACAAGGTAAACAGTAAGGGACTGGTGGCAGTCCCTTTTTTACACTATATGGGAGGCTGTTTAGTTTGGAAGAAAAGATGGACATATCGGGACCACAAAAACCTGATCAGGGTAAAAAACAAAGTATGCTGGTGGGAGAAATTCTGGAATCTGTTGCAATAGCTGTAATTCTTGCCGTTATCATCCGTTTTTTCTTGTTTCAGCCTTTTTATATACCATCAGGATCTATGGAACCCACTCTGAAGCCGGGCGATAGGATTATTGTGAATAAAATCACTTACCGTTTTAGTACCCCTGAAAGGGGAGATATTATGGTTTTCAAATATCCGCGGGATCCGGAACGAGACTTTATAAAAAGAGTAGTCGGATTACCCGGTGAAAACATTGAAATTAAGGATAGTATAGTATATATAAACAAAAAACAGGCGCCCCAGCCATTTCTGGCGCCCGGAATAAGTTTTGCCAATTTTGGGCCGGTCAAAATTCCTGAGGGCAATTATTTTATGATGGGCGATAACCGTAACAACAGTGAAGACAGCAGGGTATGGGGTACATTGCCTGGTGAAAATATTGTAGGGAAAGCTATGTTTAAATACTGGCCGTTGAATCGCATCGGCTCGGTAAAATAAAGATTCATGAAGCGGGTGGCACTTTGGATACGATTCAATGGTATCCCGGTCACATGGTTAAAGCCAAAAAACTTGTCCGGGAGAATCTGAAACTGGTTGATGTAGTTATTGAACTGGTAGATGCCCGTATTCCGGTGAGCAGCCGGAACCCGGATATCAATGAAATTTTGCAGGATAAGCCAAGGGTTATAGTCCTAAATAAAGCGGATCTGGCCAATGATGTGTTAACCGGAAAGTGGGAACGTTATTTCAAAGGGACCGGTATACCTGCAATAGCTGTTAATGCACATTCCGGACAAGGAATCAATAAGTTGCTGGCGTTAACCAGACAGCAGGCGGCAGCTATGATGGCCAGGCAAACAGCTAAGGGGCGTCAGCCCAGAGCAGTGCGCTCTATGATAGTTGGGATTCCGAATGTCGGAAAATCCTCGTTAATTAACAAAGTAGCCGGTAAAGGAACTGCCAGAACCGCCGACAGGCCCGGTGTAACCAAAGGAAAACAATGGATTAGATTGCATAAAGACCTTGAGTTGCTTGACACTCCGGGCATTTTGTGGCCAAAATTTACTGATCCGGAAGTGGGATTTAAACTCGCTGTTACAGGAGCTATCAAAGATGAAGTGATTAACATTGAACAGGTAGTAATTAAATTACTCGATTTTCTCAAACAAATAGCTCCGGAAACGCTGCTGGCCAGATATAAACTGGAACAACTACCGGAAGACCACAATGAACTGTTGCAAGTCATTGGCGTTAAACGGGGCTGTCTTGTGCCAGGTGGTCAAATCGACACACTTAAGACGTCGATTATTATATTAAATGAGTTCAGAAACGGAAAAATCGGCAGGTTTACTTTGGATAATACTGAATAGTCTTTAAGGACTGAGTTGCTTTGGTAATTCGGTCCTGTTTTTTTGCTTTCTGGTATGCAAGGAAACAAATTATTAAAAATATTTGCAGGTTTTTTAAGTCAAAAGGCAGAAGAAATAAAAAGGAATCAAATAACCGGAGGCTATTATGGAATTTGCCGGCATGTCGCTACAACAGATAAAGGAGTTTGTAACCGGTAATGAAGAGCTTTCAGATGAAATACTGGAGTATTTGGCCCGGGATGAGCGGGCCGGAGTACGTCAATTGTACAGCAAGATTATGCGCCAAAAGGCTTTGGCTCGGATAGAAGTCAGGAGATTGCAGAACCTGGAATTATATGAACAGGAATTATATAGTCAAGGCTGTCAAATGATAGCTGGTGTCGATGAAGCCGGCCGTGGTCCGCTGGCCGGGCCGGTAATAGCGGCTGCTGTGATATTGCCGCCGGGTATAAGATTAATCGGGTTAAATGACTCAAAGAAGGTCGCCCCGTCCAAAAGAGACCACTTATATGAGCAGATTACGGAGAATGCCGTAGCATTTTCAATAAGTAGTGTCTCTGTGCAGGAGATAGATGTGATCAACATTTATCAGGCATCACTTAAAGCCATGCAGAAAGCTGTAGAAGATTTAAGTCATGTCCCGGACTACCTGCTTGTTGATGCGGTACAAATACCGGAAATAATCATACCCCAGCTGCCGCTGGTTAAAGGTGACGGTCTTAGTGCATCTATAGCCGCGGCTTCAATATTAGCCAAGGTTACCCGGGACCGGCTGATGGAAAAATACGATCAGGATTTTCCGCAATATGGTTTTGCCGGGCATAAAGGGTATGGTACTAGGGAGCATATGGAAGCCATTTATAAATATGGTCCATGCCCGATACACCGGATGAGTTTTAATTTAGGCAAAAAATCCGAGAGTACATCGTAATGATTGTGTCATAATGATACAAGAATATACAAAAGATGTGGAATTTTTGGCAATTTTCTTTTCATAAGAAGGGATTTTTGCTTTTGGTATCGAATATATATTAATGTTCGAAATATCACAATGTCAACCTCTTTATAGGAGGTAAGTATGAATAGGATAGCGACTTTTGATGCTCAATCCGGGATGATTTTGGCGAAAGAAGTTTATAGCAATTCAGGTCGGGTTTTAGTGCGTAGGGGTGAGTCGTTGAACCCGCAAAGGATCCGAAAATTAATAGATTTTGGGGTTGCAGCTTTATATATTGAAGACACCGCCAATAATTATCAAGATGAGTTTTGTAATTACAATGATACAGAAATACCGGACATAATTTCCCGAGATACCCGGGTTGAAGCTGAGCGGGTAGTTCAGGAAATTATGGGTGATGTAAAGACCGGTAAACTGATTAATATAGATAAAGTCAAAAATGTAGTAGAAAGAATTGTCGGAGAACTTGTACGTAACAAGTTTATTGCGACAAAACTGGCTGATATTCGTGTTTTGGATGATTATACATTTGCCCATTCAGTTAATGTTTGTGTTTTATCTGTTTCTACGGGGCTGGTAATGGGTTACCCCAAAATCAAGCTTGAAAAACTTGGTATCGGCGCTATTTTGCATGATATCGGCAAGATGAAGGTACCGGAAAAGCTTCTTAACAAACCAGGCCAATTATCCAAAACTGAGTTTGAAGAAATGAAGAAGCATTCAATATATGGTTATGAACTGTTAAAAAATCATCCTGACGCTATAGCTACTGCCGCCCTAACATCCTTACAGCACCATGAGCGTTATAACGGTCAGGGCTATCCTTATGGAATCAGAAATGAAAGCATTCATGAATTCTCAAAAATTATAGCCATTGCCGATGTTTACGATGCTTTGACAGCGGACAGGGTTTATAAAAATGCTGTTCTGCCGTATGAAAGTGTAGAAGTTTTAATTGCCTCAAGCGGTTATCAGTTTGATCCCCAGATTGTACGCACGTTTGTAGAAAACATAGCCATTTATCCCATCGGTGCCGTAGTTGAGCTGAATACCGGCGTAACTGCGATAATTATTGATTCCAACCGGATATTGCCTACCAGGCCTACAGTAAGGATAATTATTGATAAAGATAATATCGAAGTAATAGACGGAGCTGAAGTAGACCTAATGATAAACCCTACCGTTTTTGTCACTAAGATTAAGAAACTTAAAAGATACAGCCTATAACCGCCGGAGCTACCTTGCAGAGGGCAGGGAATTTTGCGAAAATTCAAAGTTTCGCAAAATTCCAACATTGTCTTGTGCTGGGTGGCTTTAGTGGTGTAGATAGAAGTCATAATGAATAAGTAAATAAAACTAAAGAAAGGAGGGGAAACAATGCTAACGAGTTATGCAGGGATAGCCATTGTCTTAGTGGTAGGGATAGCATTCCCGTTGATATTACTTGGTGTTTCACGTATACTTCACCATAACCACAGGAATCCTACCCCGGCCAAGTTATTAACTTATGAGTGCGGCTTGGACACGCAAGGAGAAACATGGGTGCAGTTTAAACTTAGTTATTTTATGTATGCTTTAGTTTTTGTTATTTTCGACGTGGAAACAATTTTTCTCTATCCCTGGGCGATTACCTTTCAGAAACTCGGATTATTCGCCTTCGTTGAAATGTTTATCTTTATGACAATTCTAATAGTCGGATTTTGGTATGCATGGAAGGAAGGGGCATTAGAATGGATGTAATCAAACCAAACCAAGTTGGTGACCTTAATCAAAACCAAATTGATGAACTGATTCGAAACAACGTTATTTTAACTTCAACAGATAAATTGCTAGGTTGGTTTCGGTCAAGGTCCATTTTCCCGGTAACCTTTGGTCTGGCATGCTGTGCTATTGAAATGCTTAATGCAAGTAGCGCCAAGTTTGACTTTGCCCGGTTCGGATATGAGGCGTTCCGGGGCAGTCCGCGGCAGGCTGACCTAATGATTGTGGCCGGCACCATCACAAAGAAAATGCAGCCTTTAATTGTCCGTCTATATGAACAAATGGCTGAGCCGAAGTGGGTTATGTGTATGGGAAGCTGTGCCATTAGTGGCGGTCCATTTACTGATTCTTATAATGTTGTTCCTGGTGCAGATACATTTTTACCCGTAGATGTTTATATTCCCGGTTGCCCACCCAGACCGGAAGCATTGATTTACGGTTTCCTGACACTGCGGGAAAAAATTTGGCACCCTGATAAAATTGAGGCTAATCTGAATGCGAGGATGAAGAAACTTGGATAAAATCATTGATCGTCAAGCTCTGGTGGGCGAGCTTAATCAAAAATTCGGCGATTGTGCCGAGATATTCGAAGACAACACAAACCAGTCCATTAAGGTTAAGCCGGAAAAGATCGTTGAGGTTTTGCAGGAACTGAGGGATAATCCCATGTATGAGTGCAACCTGATTATGAATCTTAGTTCCGTTGAGTATCCTGAAAACTTCACCATACTATATCACCTCAACTCTTTAACTTACCGGCACAAGGTGACAGTCAAAGTTGAAATTGTTAAGACGAATCCGCAGGTTCCCTCAGTAATTTTTGTTTGGAAAGCAGCCGATGTAATGGAAAGAGAAGTTTATGACTTGATGGGAATCGGTTTTACCGGCCATCCCAACCTGAAAAGGATTCTTTTAGCCGATGATTTTGTTGGGCATCCGCTGCGTAAGGACTTTAAAATGCAAGCCTAGCAGTAATAAATAATCGACTTTTAATTTCGGGATTGTAGAGGTGTGAAAGCATGTTAAAAACACAAGAACTCACCCTGAATATGGGACCTGTACATCCTAGCACCCACGGTGTTTACCGGTGTGTGTTAACCCTTAACGGAGAGTATATCACCAAAGCTGTAAACCACATTGGTTATTTACACCGCGGACTGGAAAAAATGGCAGAGTCCCGCACATATACCCAGTTTATTCCATATACAGACCGACTGGACTATTGTTCGGGGTTATCAAACGAACTTGCCTATGTTATGACTGTGGAAAAGCTGATGGGTATTACGGAAGAGATTCCTGAAAGGGCTCAGTATCTCAGGGTTATTTGCGCTGAATTACAGCGTTTAGCGAGCCACGGTATTTGTCTTGGCAGTTATGCGCTGGATATGGCCGCGTCAACTGGCTATTTTTATGCGTTCCGTGAACGCGATCAGGTATTGGAGTTAATTACCAGAATAGGTGGCAACAGGCTTACCCCGAACTATATGCGTATCGGCGGCGTGGCTCATGATCTGGATGAAGCTTTCTTCAGTGAACTTAAACAATTAATGGATAATTTTCCTGCAGGAATTGAGGAATACCATGGACTGCTGACAGGAAATGAAATTTTACAGGCACGTTCCAAAGGAATTGGCGTTTTCACCAAGGAACAGGCCCTTGATTATGGATTTAGCGGTCCAAATCTGCGGGCCAGCGGTATTGATTATGACCTTAGGCGAGATGAGCCGTACGGGATTTATGACCGGTTTGACTTTGATGTACCTGTCTTAGAAAATGGTGATACCTTTGACCGTTTTATCATCAGAATTCATGAGATGGTCGAAAGTGTTAAGATTATTCAGCAGGCAATCAAAGACATTCCGGAAGGACCAGTGATGGCAAAAGTTCCAAAAGTAATCAAACCGCCTGCCGGTGAAGTTTTTTACCGGATTGAGAACTCTAAGGGTCATCTTGGATTCCATATAATCAGCGACGGTTCGACCAAACCTTACCGGACCAGAATTTATTCACCTACCTTTGTTATGTTGGGTGCCTTCCCGGAAATGGCCAAAGGTTCTCATCTGATGGATGCTGTGCTAACTCTTGCAGCTATTGATATAGTTCTCGGAGAGGTTGACCGTTAAACTGTTTTATAAAAAACTAAAAATAGGGTTTATAGGGGAGAAGAAGCATGCAAATTTTTATTGATCTGGCCAACGGTATCAGGGCTTGGCTTACAGGCATTGGCTTATCTGCTGCTTCTGCCGAAGTAACTATGACTGCTGTCGGTGCTTTGGGAGCTGTTATCTTCATCCTTTTACATGTCATAATTCTTCTTTTGGCGGAACGCAGAGTAGCTGGGTTTATCCAGTTGCGTAAAGGTCCGAACCGGTTAGGCCCCTTGGGTATAGGGCAAGTATTTGCCGACGTTGTTAAGACGTTGTCTAAAGAAGACATCATTCCGGCTGCTGCGGATAAATTTATTTTCAAGATTGCAAGTACGACATTGTTTGCAACTGCACTTCTTGCATATGCCGTTATTCCTTTTGGCGACGGGATGATTATTCAGAACCTGAATATTGGTATTTTCTATTTCATTGCCATTGGTTCCACAGCTACAATTTCAATACTGATGGCCGGCTGGGCATCCAACAATAAGTATGCTCTGATTGGCGGTATGCGAGCCGTAGCACAAATGATAAGTTACGAGGTTCCAATGGTGTTTTCTTTGCTGGGAGTAGTTATGTTAACGGGTTCCCTGAAAATGTCGGACATTGTAGACGCTCAGAAAAACATGTGGTTCATAATCCCACAATTTGTTGCATTTGTAATTTATTATATTGCAGCTACCGCGGAAATTAACAGGGCGCCCTTTGATGCGGCTGAAGGCGAACAGGAACTGATAGCAGGTTACTTCATAGAGTATTCAGGCATAAGATGGGCTTTGTTTATGATGGCTGAATATGCAAACATGGTAGCTGTTTCTGCTATAGCAACTACTTTGTTCCTGGGTGGATGGAATGCACCTTTTGGCTGGACATTCCTGCCACCTTTTGCCTGGTTTATGATTAAACTGTATTTTATGTTGTTCACGTTTTTATGGGTACGTTGGACCTTCCCGAGAATGCGCGTTGACCATTTAATGCACTTTGGCTGGAAGTTCCTGATTCCTGTTTCACTTGCTAATATAGTCGTTACCGGGATTGGAATCTACGTATACCGCATGATTACTGGTTAGGTGGTGATATAGTGTACGGAAAGGGACTATTAAAAGGCCTTAGCATTACTTTTAGAAATCTTTTTAGTAAAAAGCTTACCGAGGAATATCCGGAGCAAAAGCCTAATTTACCCGATAGTTTTAAAGGTTCCTTCACCCTGAAGGTACCAAAGTGCATTGCTTGCAATCTCTGCAGCAACGCCTGTCCCAATCATGTAATATCTATTGAGACGGTAAAAGACGAGAACAACAAGAAAAAGGTTACGGGTTATAAAATGATGGCAGAAAGATGCTTATACTGCGGATTTTGTGTTGAAGTCTGTCCGACTAAAGCGCTTCTTTGGACGAAGGAATTTGAAAATGCTGTTTATCTCCGTGAGGACGTTAACCTCGATCTTTTTAACAGCTACGTTCCTAATCCTGAAGACGAGATACCTGCCAAGAAGGAAGACAAGGAAGATTCAGCGCAAGCTGCAGTCAGTTAAGGGGTGAATGAGAAAATGACTGAAACAGTAGGTCCTGGTAGTTTTTACCTTATTGCAGCGTTTACATTACTTTCAGCAATAGCGATGGTTTCCCTGAAAAACATTGTCCACAGCGCTCTGTTTATGGTATTGGCATTTATCGGGGTAGCAGTCATATACGTAACTTTAAACGCAGATTATCTGGCGGCTGTGCAGATTCTGGTTTATGCCGGTGCAATCACTATATTTATTGTATTTGGTGTAATGCTGACTGTGCGCGGCAATATAAAACAGACTAACCTATTCTCTAAAAACGCAGCTTTATCTGCGATTGTTTGCCTCGGTATCACTGGTGTAATTGCCTTTGCCGTGCTTGGCACCCAATGGCAGTTAAGCAGCGCTCCGGCACCAGTGGAGACTGTAAGGGCAATTTCTGAATTGATGTTGACCAAGTATGTAGTGCCTTTTGAAGTTGCGGCTATTTTATTAACCGTAGCCTTACTTGGTGCTATTATCATTGCGAAAGAGGTGAAGAAATAATGATTGGGCTTACCCATTATCTGCTCTTCAGCGGTGCCCTCTTTAGCATTGGTTTGTTTGGCGCTCTATCCAAAAGAAACGCTATTGCCATCTTGATGGGCGTAGAGTTAATGCTTAATTCCGTCAATATTAATCTGGTGGCTTTTTCCCGATTTGTAACCAATCCAGTATTAACCGGTCAGGTATTTGCTGTTTTTGTTATAGCAGTTGCTGCTGCTGAAGTGGCAGTCGGCCTGGCACTAATTATTGCAATTTACCGCAACCGGGTATCCGTTAATGTGGAAGAGTTTGACTGGTTAAAATGGTAGAATTATCTACTAATCAAAGGTAGGTGCAAAGTACAAAATGATCGATTTCGCCATGACGCACGCCTGGTTAATACCCTTACTACCCGCCATAGCCTTTGCACTGATTGTATTCGTGTTAAAGCCAATGCAAAAACTCAGCGCTTTTGTGGCTATAACATGCATATTAATCTCGTTCGTACTAGCTGTTCTTATTGGTATCGGGGTAATTCAGGGCGGTGCAAAATATGTTGATGAACCGTTAAAACAGGCCGTCACCTGGTTTAGTATGCCTGGCCTGGAAATAGAAATGGGAGTTAGGATTGACCCTACATCTGCCATGATGTTGTTTGTGGTCACCTTGGTAGCCGCGCTGGTGCAGATATACTCGTTAGGCTATATGCATGGCGACCCCGGCTTTTCCCGTTTCTACGCATACCTGTCCTTATTCGCCACATCAATGTTAGGGCTGGTAATAGCCCCTAACCTGTTACAAATGTTTGTTTTCTGGGAATTGGTAGGTCTTTGTTCCTACCTGCTTATCGGCTTCTGGTTCTATAAGCACTCTGCCCGGGAGGCTGCCAAAAAGGCCTTTATTACTACCCGGACAGGTGACTTTGGACTGCTAATCGGTATTCTTTTGTTACAGATTAAGTTTGGTACCCTGGATTTGACTTTGCTGGCTGAACGGATTCCCAATTTTGCGCAATACGGTCTTACGGCCGGTGCGTTAACAGTGATTGCCATTGTATTGTTCCTTGGTCCTATCGGCAAATCCGGTCAGTTCCCGCTGCATGTATGGCTACCTGACGCCATGGAAGGTCCTACCCCTGTTAGCGCACTCATCCACGCGGCAACCATGGTTGTAGCCGGAGTGTACCTGGTGGGCCGGACCCTGGTGCTTTTCCAGACCGTACCCGGGGCAATGGCTTTTGTGGCCTTTATGGGTGCATTTACCGCACTGTTTGCGGCTTCTATCGCTATTACACAGACCGAAATGAAGAAAATTCTTGCTTATTCCACCGTATCTCAACTCGGCTATATGATGCTGGCTCTTGGTGCCGGCAGTCTTACCGCCAGTATGTTCCATCTGATGACCCACGCCTTTTTTAAAGCCCTGATGTTCCTTGGTGCCGGTAGTGTCCTTCATGCCATGCACAACGAAGCTAACATCTGGAAATACGGTGGTCTTAAGAAATATCAGCCGTATACTTACTGGACCTTTCTGATAGGTTGTCTGGCTATTGCCGGGATTTTCCCCTTTGCCGGATTCTTCAGTAAAGACCTAATTCTCGAGGTAGTGTGGGCTTCCTCAACACTTTCCGGACATTCTGCCAGCCCATACCCGGGACTTTACACTATCCTGTTTATTATGGCCTCCCTTACCGCCTTGATGACAGCGTTCTATATGTTCCGGATGTTCTTTATCTGTTTCCACGGCAAACCCCGTGACCCTCATGCTCATCCCCATGAATCACCGCCTTCCATGCTCATCCCGCTTTTTGTGCTCGCCTTCCTGTCTATTGTTGGCGGCTGGGTTGGCTGGCCCGGGCTTGGTGAGGGTAAAGCCTTCGGCTATTTTGTCCGCTTTGGCGATTTCCAGGTAGTTCACGCTGTCTGGCCAATAATTATTGGATCAACCGTTTTAGCTTTAATCGGGATTGGCGGTGCTGCTGCTATCTATTGGAAGAACGTTATATCCCACGAGAAACTGGCTAACACTTTTGCCCCATTATACAAACTATCCTTTAATAAATTCTATATTGACGAGATTTATCTGTGGTTTATTCACAATATCATTGACGGTCTGGGCAAATTCCTGTGGTGGGTTGACCTCAAAATTGTTGACGGTATTGTGGACGGAATCGGCAATCTGACCAAACTGCTCGGCAGTATCTTCAGAAGAATGCAGACCGGTAAACTACAACATTATGCGCTGGTATTATTTGCTGCAGTGGTAGTAATCGTTATTTATATGGCCTTTGCAGATACAACTACCGCCAAAACAGTAAGTATGGTTTTAGGAGGTGGTAAGTAATGGATTACACACTGTTAATTATTTTGCTGGCGCCTATCATCGGTGCTTTGATTTCCATCTTCATACCCAAAGAGGAATCCAGAATCATCCGGACAATAGCCGGAATTACCACCTTTATATCTCTTGCATTATCTATTTGGGCTTACTACGTTTACTACCAAAACCACCTGGTAACCGGAGGCATGGCATTTACGCTGGATATCCCTTGGGTTTCCGACCTGGGTGTCAATCTGTCACTGGGAGTAGACGGTTTCAGCCTGCCTATGCTGTTATTGACTAGCATTATCGGTTTTACCTCAGTTTACTCTAAATCATGGAGTGAAGAAAAGCGTGCTAAAGAATTCTATATCCTTCTGTTACTTCTAATTGCCGGGGTAATTGGAACCTTTATCAGCCGCGACTTGTTTATATTTTTCCTCTTCTATGAAGTAGTAGTAATTCCGATTTATATTATGGTGCTTATCTGGGGTAGCGCCAGTAAAACTAAAGCGGTAACCAAAGAATATGCCGGCATGAAGCTGACTATCTATTTGCTGATCGGAAGTGCCTTCCTGTTGGCCGGTATGATTTGGATGTATATTACCGCAGCTGATATTACCGGTGTCAGAACATTTGATATAGCTAGTCTGGCTGCCGTTGATTACCCGGAAAATTTCCAGATAATTGTCTTTGGTTTAATGGCATTTGGATTTACCTGTCTGTTGTCCATGTTTCCCT
The DNA here is from genome assembly GCA_964636895.1 of uncultured Eubacteriales bacterium. Taxonomy (GTDB): domain Bacteria; phylum Bacillota; class Thermincolia; order Thermincolales; family CAZWUW01; genus CAZWUW01. The sequence continues at coordinate 13,800 of CAZWUW010000029.1, read as the reverse complement.
TTCATTCCTGGTCACCAGACGGATACGCCGGAGCTCCTACCGCAGTATCCATGATTCACGCCGGTGTGCTGAAGAAAATCGGTGGCTATGGTTTAATTCGTATCGGGCTGTTTGCCTTGCCTTTAGGGGCTAAGTTCTGGGCACCGTTTATTGCGGCAATGGCGGTAGCTAATGTGGTTTATGCCGGTCTTATCTGCCTGGCACAAAAAGACCTAAAATATGTCGTTGGATATTCTTCCGTCAGCCATATGGGTTATGTGCTTATTGGGGTAGCTTCCCTGAACCTTATTGGTTTAAACGGTGCAGTGGCCAACATGTTTGCCCACGGTGTAATGGCGGCACTGTTCTTCTCCATGATAGGATTTATTTATGGCAGTTCTCACACCCGGTATATTCCGGATCTCGGCGGACTGGCGCATCAAATGCCCAGAGTGTCAGCCGCATTTGTAGTAGCCGCCATGGCCTCTGCCGGACTGCCCGGTTTAGTCAGCTTTGTGCCTGAATTTACTGTATTTGTTGGTGCTTTTAAGGTATTCCCGGTATTCAGTGTACTAGCTATAACCGGTATTGTAGTGGGCGCTGTGTATGTGCTCCGGATGGTAGCTAACGTTCTTTTCGGCCCCCGCAAGGAAGAATGGGATCACCTGGAGGATGCTAAAGGAGTAGAAATGATTCCTATCGTTGTGCTCATTGGTTTCATAGTTGTATTCGGAATATTCCCCGCTTGGCTGATGGATATGGTTAACAGCGGTGTCCAGCCTATCGCAGCTAAACTTGTTGAAGCCTTGAAGATAGGGGGGAACTTATAATGGATTTTAACCTGTCCTTACTAGCTATTGAAATTGCCACTGCAGTTTTAGCCTTGGGTGTATTGGTAATAGGTATGCTGGTACCAAAAGAGCAGAGGTATGGTTTGGGTTACCTGTTAACTTTTGGTCTGCTTGCCATTCTGTTTATGAGTTTCAGTTTCTATGGCATTAATACCAAAATACTTGATGGTATGTATATCATTGATGATTTCTCTGTTTTCTTTAAACAGTTGTTCCTTATCGCCGGTGTTTTGGTAAGTATGGCTGCAACATTATATGTGAAAAAAATCGGTTCTAATTATGGTGAATTCTTCGTAATACTGACTTTAGCCGCCCTGGGGATGATAGTCCTGGCATCCGCCGGTGATTTCATCACTTTGTACATGGCTCTCGAACTGATGACTATATCCTTCTATATTCTGACCGGATATAAAAGGGACGATGCCAAATCAGTAGAGGCCGGTGTAAAATACCTTATTTTGGGGGCTATGTCTTCAGCCATATTATTGTATGGCATGAGTTTGGTTTACGGTATTACCGGCTCTACGGTCATTGCCGAAATCGCTCAAAAACTGTCCGGTGGCCCAATGTCACCGGCGCTTATCCTTGGTATAGTTTTCCTCGTAGTTGGTTTTGGTTTCAAGATTTCTGCTGTACCGTTTCATATGTGGTCTCCAGACGTATACGAGGGAGCGCCTACTCCGGTCACCGCTTTTCTTGCTGTGGGTTCTAAGGCCGCTGCCTTCGCTGTTCTGGTTCGGGTATTCCTGATTGCTTTCCCTGGTTATAAAGAAGAATGGATAATATTATTTGCAGCTTTAGCAGCAATAACTATCGTCATTGGTAACTTGGTGGCCATCCCCCAGACAAACATCAAACGGATGCTGGCTTACTCAAGTATTGCGCAAGCCGGCTATATCATGACCGGTCTGATAGCCGCAAATGAACTGGGCGTACAAGGCGTGGCTTTCTATGCAATGTTGTATGTATTTGCCACTGTTGGTGCATTTACAGTGGTTATGAACTTTTCAGCAAGCACCGGCAGTGATGAAATCAAGGATTATAGCGGTTTGGCTCAGCGTTCTCCGTTGATGGCTGCCGTCCTGACAATTTGTTTCTTGTCTATGGCCGGAATACCGCCTTTAGCTGGTTTTGTCGGCAAGTTTTATCTCTTTTCGGCAATTGTCAAAGACCACCTTTGGTTAGTAATCCTTGGTCTGGTAATGAGCATGGCCTCAGTATACTACTATATGTCAGTAGTTAAAGCCATGTATATGAATGACCCGGTTGACAATTCACCGATAAAGGTACCGGCGGGTGCCAAGTTCACCCTATTGGTTTCAATGATTATCACTGTTTTCCTCGGCATTTATCCACAGCCGTTATCCGTACTTGCCAGTTGGGCATCCAAAGCATTGTTCATGTAATGCATTGCATCAAAAAAAGGAGAACTTGTTATATACAAGTTCTCCTTTTTTAAATTTTTCACAGTTTGAAACACTGAATTACATTCTAAATTTAGGAGGCATAAGCAGTGGTGGGTAATAATCAAGATTTGGGCAGAACGGGTGAAGATATTGCCGCCAAATACTTAACTAAGCATGGGTACAAAATTATTGCGCGTAATTTCCGATGCCGTTCTGGAGAAATAGACATTATTGCCAGGGATGGCGAATATATCGTTTTTGTTGAAGTGAAAGCCAGAACCAGCGACAGATATGGTGCAGCAACGGAAGCGGTAAATATTCACAAGCAACAGCGATTAAAAAGATTAGCCACTTATTACTTACATATGACTGGCCAATTAAATGTGAATTGCAGGTTTGATGTGGTTATTTTGATGCCAGATCATAATAAAGATTGGGCAGTAAGTATAATAAAAAACGCATTTTAGCGCATCCATAAGAGTATGTAAATATAGTTATATGCTCAAAATAGAAGGAATATGTTGCTCCCCCGGCGAATTAATATGACTGTAAATAAGTAATGGGGGATGCAAATGTTATCTGTTGTCAAAAGCATAGCACTACAGGGGATAGACGGTAATGTAGTTTTGGTAGAGGTTGATGTATCTAACGGGCTACCTAGTTTTGATATTGTTGGTCTGCCGAACACGGCAGTTAGAGAAGCACGCGAAAGGGTAAGAGCAGCGATAAAAAACTCGGGGTATGATTTTCCGGTTAAAAGAATTACCGTTAACCTGGCCCCAGCAGACATTAAAAAAGAAGGTGCTATATTTGATTTAGCCATAGCAATAGGTATCCTTGCCGCTACCGGGCAATGCAATACCGACAAATTAGACAAATCCTTTTTTTTGGGTGAACTTTCTCTAAACGGAACAATCAGGCCTGTAAACGGCATTCTGCCAAGCTGCATCGTTGCAAGAGAATCTCAGCCTACGCCGGTTTATATTCTTTTGTGTCCGGAAAACACAGAAGAAGGAGCACTGGTGCATGATGTGAAAATCCTTTCCGTAGAGAATTTAAAAAACACTGTTGATTATCTGGCAGACCGAAACCTTGTGATACCTCGTGAAATATCTATCCAGGAAGTATTGATGAAAAGAATTCCGGTCAACGAAGATTTTTCAGAAGTCATTGGTCATGCGGGTGTAAAAAGAGCATTAGAAGTTGCCGCCGCAGGAGGACACAACATACTGATGATTGGTCCGCCCGGTTCAGGAAAAACAATGCTGGCCCGCCGCTTTGCAGGTATTTTACCGCCCCTGTCTGAAGATGAAGCTTTAGAGATTACTAAAATATTCAGTATTGCTGGATTACTTAAACCTGGACAACCTATGGTTAATGAACGTCCTTTTCGCTCTCCGCATCATAGCGCCTCAACAATCAGTCTGGTTGGTGGTGGAAGAATACCGAAGCCGGGTGAAATCAGTTTGGCACACCACGGGATTTTATTCCTAGATGAAATGCCGGAGTTCAGCAACAGCACTTTGGAAGCCTTAAGACAACCTTTAGAAGATGGCAATATAACAATTTCTCGGGCTAATGCCGCTTTGACGTTTCCAGCCAAACCCATTCTAGTCGGAGCTATGAATCCTTGTCCGTGCGGATATTTTGGTGACAATACCAGGGAATGCAGCTGCAGTCCAGTTCAGATAAAAAGATATTTATCGCGCATATCCGGGCCTCTATTGGACCGGATAGATATTCATATTGAAGTGCCTAAGTTAGAATTTGCCCATCTTGCTGAACGGATAGATAATGAAACCTCGTCTGTAGTCAGAGCGCGTGTTGCAGTTGCCAGGGAAATACAGGCGCAAAAATATGGTGTATATACAAAAAACAATGCCGCTTTGACGGCAAAAGAAGTACGCATATATTGTAAAACGTCCGGTTCGGCAACCGATCTGATGAGAAAAGCTTTTGATTCCTTAGGTCTCAGTGCCAGGGCTTATACTAAAATACTAAAGGTGGCCCGGACCGTAGCTGATCTTGAAGGGGTTGAGATTATTGAGGCAAAACATGTTGGCGAAGCAATTCAATATCGGAAACTGGACCGTAAATATTGGGGATAACACTTATTGGATTTTTTTCCGATTTTCCAAAACCTGTTGCTGATCCAACTGCTGACCGACCTGTAGGTTGTTTTGTAGTTGGCTCATTTTATCTCTTTGCATTTTTTGGGCCAGTTTTTTCTGTACTTGGGGTTCAAGGGCAGCTATTGCTGTTTTGTATAAGACATAAAGAGTGACGGTACCGCCTATGGCAAATAAAAGAAAGGCCAATATTTGCTCAAACATCATGTTAACCTCCAGTAATAATAATATTGTATTTTACCCCGCACCAAAACAGTTTATCCTTTAAATAAAGCCGTTAACCGCCGTTTTCCTACCGTTCCGGGAAAAAACAGTTTCCTTGGTAATAGATTACGTTAAAATAGAATAGATATAGGCTTGTTTTCGGGTAGACAAAAAAAGAACTGGAGGTTTCGGTATGTCAATATCCGATAACATTCTTAGCAATTTAGAATTAAATTGGGATTATAATTGGAGTTTTATCCTGGACTCAACCCATAATGGCATTATTGCAGTTGATAAAAATGGTTATATTGTAATATTTAACGCCGCCGCCAGGAGAATCCTGAAATGCTCCGATGATGTTATTGGCAGACATATCCGGGAAATAATACCTGAGACCAGGTTGCCAGTTGTTTTAAAAACCGGCCGGCCGGAATTAGGCAAAAAAATATTGTTGAACAATTCATTATACATGACTAACCGAACTCCCATTCTCAGACTAGGAGAGGTTATAGGAGCGCTGGCAGTTTTTGAAGATGTCGCGCACCTGAAGAACCTGGCTCAAGATTTGTATGTACCCAAAGAATCTAATAATGAACAATTAAACACCCTCATAAATAAAGTTAATATCTTAAAGAGTAAATTAAATTTTTATCAACATCAACTGGAAAAAATATCTGGCGCAAAGTACCACCTGGCAAATATCGTTGGCAAAAGTCAGTCCATAACACAAATAAAAGAGAGTATGCTAAGCATAGCATCAGGTAATTCACCGGTTTTATTAAGAGGTGAAAGTGGTACCGGCAAGGAGTTTTTTGCTCATATCTTACATACCGAAAGCAACAGAAAAGCAGGTTCTTTTGTTAAGGTGGATTGTGCCGCCTTGCCTGAGGAGTTGCTTGAGATAGAATTATTTGGGCATACAAGCGCTGCTGGTATGCCTAACAACAAAACTGGTCAAATCAGCAAAATTGAAATTGCCGATAAAGGCACTATATTTTTGGATGAAATAGGCAACTTATCTTTACGGCTGCAAAGCAAATTATTAAAGATTATGCAGCATAATGACATTGGTGTACGAATAATTGCCGCTACTACCCGTAATCTGGAAGAAATGACAAAACAACAGCTTTTCCGGGAGGACTTGTATTACCGGCTTAATCTGTTAAGTATTTCAATTCCACCGTTGCGGGACAGAGTTGAGGATATTGAGCCTTTGATTCAATATTTTATTGCTGAGTTTAATCAAGAATTTGGCAAAAATGTTAGTGCTATATCGTCAGAAGCATATAACTTGATTATTGTTCATTCATGGCCAGGTAATGTTGAAGAATTAAGAAATGTACTGGAGAGAGTTTTTCACAGCATTGAAGAAAACAGTGTTCAACCCCGCCACCTACCTTTATACATCAGGAAACATACACCGCAGGAGCATAAAATATGCGAAAAAAATTCGCTGCGTTCAATGCTTGATGATACGGAAAAACTTGCATTACTGCAGGCTTTACAAAATACTAATGGGAACAAAGTAAAGGCAGCAAAACTCCTGGGCATATCCCGCGCCGGACTTTACCAAAAATTGGAGAAATATAGCTTGCTTAATGAATGATAAATTAATATTTTATACTTTGCAGGATTACGTAACATTATTCGCGAAAACATTTATGATTCAGTCGAAGGAGGGGATATAAATAACTACGGAATTCTGGCTTACCGAAAAGCATACCGAAGGATACAGTGTGAATTGGAAGGTTAAGGCGACCCTATATAGTGAGCAAACAAATTATCAGCATATAGCTGTATTTGACACCTATGACCTTGGCAAAGCACTTGTTTTAGATGGTATTGTTCAAACTACGGAGTTTGATGAGTTTATTTATCATGAAATGATTGCTCATCCTGTATTGCTTACCCATCCTGAACCTATAAAAGTTCTGGTTATTGGCGGGGGTGATGGGGGCACAATCAGGGAAGTTATAAAACATCCGTCTGTGAGGCAGGCTGACTTGGTTGAAATAGATGAAAAGGTTATTATAGCTTGCAGGAAATATCTCCCGGGAATCAGTTGTGCTTTAAATGATTCCCGGGTGCGAATTTTTATTGAAGATGGTAATGACTTTATAAGAAAAAAACAGGCATATTATGATGTGATTATAGTAGATTCCTCAGATCCGGTTGGACCGGCAGTTGAGTTGTTCGGACCTGAGTTTTATAATAATATTTTCAAAGCATTAAAAGCAGACGGTTTAATGGTTGCCCAGTCGGAATCCCCTTTATTTTATCGAGACACTACTAAAAGAATCAGAGAATACATATCCGGAATTTTTCCGGTATATGCAACATATTTGGCCGCAATTCCTACATATACCGGTGGGTTTTGGAGTTTTACCCTAGGTTCCAAAAAATATGATCCTTTAAACAATAAACCAGATCCGAAAAAAATATCAAAACTAGGGGTCAGATACCTGTCACCTGAGTTATTACCAGCGGCTTATATTATCCCCCAATTCATAAAACAGCTTTTATAATAAAGCAAGTGCGTAAATTCTACGCACTTTTTATTTTACGATTTAACGCGCAGTTTTTTAGGGAAATAACCTTTAGCCATTTTTTGCAGGACATTTCTGGCAATGGCGTTTTCGCAGTCTTTACAGGTTCCCCTTAATTTTTCATCTTCCTTTAGTCTTTCAGTACATATCCTACAAACTTGCATTATTTCACCTCCATTGATTTTGTTTATATTAATACAAAATTTAAATAATTACTACATTTTATTTCCCAAAAGTACAATATTCGTGTTTAATGGTTGTTGTATCCTGTCATTGGAGAATTGCCGTTAAACCCAAAAATGCAACTGTTTAAAGTTTATAGTGTTTTTTATTAAAACAGTTTTCATCCCTAGAACTTATGCATATAATGTCTTAAAGACTTCAGGGACAGCAAAACATGTAAAAAGGAGGGCATTTAGTGGATATAATCAAAGAGCTAAAGGAATATCATCGACAGGAGAAACAAATGCTCTGGGAAGGTTCATTTAGCGAGTATTTTGATAGAGTTATACAAAACCCCAATATAGCTCAACTTGCCCACGCCCGCATTTACAATATGATTAAATCAGCCGGTATTAAGGAAGTTGACGGCAAAAAAAAATACGATTTTTTTGGGCAAGAATTATTTGGTATTGATAAAACCTTAGAACGTCTGGTAGAAGAATATTTTCACCCGGCCGCCAGAAGACTTGATGTCAGAAAAAGAATTCTCCTGCTCATGGGACCCGTTAGCGGAGGAAAGTCCACAATTGTGATGATGCTTAAAAAAGGTCTCGAGCAGTTTAGTCGGACTGATTCCGGTGCTATATATGCTATCAAAGGCTGTCCCATGCATGAAGAACCTTTACACATGATACCAAAGGAAATGCGTGCCGAGTTTGAGAAATATTATGGCATCTACATTGAAGGTGAGCTTTGTCCTGCCTGCCGAATGATGCTGGAGACTGAGTACAGTAATAATATCGAAGCTGTTCGGGTGGAACGGATATTGTTATCTGAAGAACGAAGGGTGGGCATCGGTACATTTACGCCTTCCGACCCTAAATCTCAGGATATTGCTGACCTTACCGGCAGTATAGATTTTTCTACAATTTCCGAATATGGTTCTGAATCAGATCCCCGGGCCTACCGTTTTGACGGTGAGTTAAACATTTCTAATCGTGGTTTGATGGAATTTCAGGAAATGTTAAAGTGTGACGAAAAGTTTTTGTATAATTTGCTAAGCCTTTCCCAGGAGGGAAATTTTAAAGCCGGCAGGTTCGCCCTGATATCGGCAGATGAAGTAATCATAGCTCATACCAATGAGGCTGAGTACAAAGCCTTCATAAGCAATAAAAAGAACGAAGCGCTGCAGTCCAGGATAATTATATTACCAATACCTTATAATCTAAAAGCTTCTGATGAAATCAAAATCTATGCTAAACTTATAGCTCAAAGTGACCTTAAGGACATTCATATTGCGCCCCATGCCCTCCGTACGGCTTCGGTTTTTTCCGTTTTGTCCCGCCTTAAGGAGTCAAAAAAACAGGGCATGGACCTCATTAAAAAGATGAAACTGTATGACGGTGAAGATGTTGAAGGTTTCAAACAAAAGGACGTTACCGAATTGCAAAATGAGTCTGCGGATGAAGGAATGAGCGGTGTTGATCCACGGTATGTAATCAATCGTATTTCCACTGCCCTCATTAAAAGCAACACTGTATGTATTAATGCCCTGGATATACTGCGGGCAATTAAAGACGGCTTGGATCAGCACCCATCAATCAGCAAGGAAGACAAAGACCGTTTACTTAACTTTGTTGCAGAGGCCCGTAAGGAATATGACAATATGGCAAAAAAGGAAGTACAAAAGGCTTTTGTTTATTCTTATGATGAGTCGGCCAAAACATTATTTAATAATTATCTGGACAATATCGAAGCTTATTGTAACGGAGTAAAATTAAAAGACCCTGTCACTGATGAAGAACTTGATCCGGACGAAAAATTGATGCGTAGTATTGAGGAACAAATTGGGGTATCTGAAAATGCTAAAAAAAGTTTTAGGGAAGAAATATTAATCAGACTTTCATCATACGCCAGACAAGGTAAGGAATTCGATTATAATTCACATGAACGGTTAAAGGAAGCGATTGAGAAAAAGCTTTTCGCTGACCTTAAGGATATTGTGAAAATCACTACTTCCACCAAAACCCCTGATGCCACACAACTGAAACGGATTAATCAGGTTGTTGCCAGGTTGGTGGATAGCCACGGCTATTGCCCGATTTGCGCTAACGAGTTATTAAAATATATCGGAAGTTTGCTGAACAGATAGGGTGTTGTATAATGAGCAAAGGAAATTTTATTATCACTAAGGATAACTGGTCACTGCACCGGAAAGGCTACGTTGACCAGGAGCGGCACATGGAAAAAGTCCGGGAAGCTATCAAAAAAAACCTGGCAGATATAGTAGGCGAAGAGAGTATTATTATGTCTGATGGCAAAAAAGTAGTTAAAGTGCCTATCAGATCACTAGAAGAATACCACTTTCGATATGATGTGAATAAACAGGAACATGCCGGTCAAGGTAATGGCAAAACTAAGCCTGGCGATGTGTTGGGCAGTGACGGTGCCAAAGGAACCAGTAAGGGTCCAGGCGCCGGTTCCGAACCCGGTGTGGATTATTATGAAGCAGAAATAACTGTGGATGAATTGGCAGAGCTGATTTTCGAAGACCTTGGCTTGCCAAATTTGGAAGAAAAAAAGCAGTCGGAAATATCCACCGATTCTTTTCAATTTAAAGATGTCCGAAAAAAAGGTATTATGAGTAATATTGATAAGAAAAGGACGCTTATAGAAAACCTTAGGCGTAACGCGCGAGACGGAAAAGCCGAATTCGGCGGAATAATACCGGAAGATCTCCGGTTTAAAACTTGGGACGAAGATATAAAATTTCAATCAAATGCAGTAATTATAGCTATGATGGATACTTCGGGTTCTATGGGACCATTTGAGAAATATATAGCCAGAAGTTTTTTCTTTTGGATGGTAAGATTTTTAAGGACAAAATACCGTAATGTGCACATCGTGTTTTTATCGCATCATACTGAGGCCAGGGAAGTTACCGAGGAAGAGTTTTTTACAAAAGGGGAGAGCGGTGGCACCAGATGCTCTTCTGTTTATCAGTTGGCATTGGACATTATTAACCAGAGATTTTCACCAGAAGACTGGAATATTTATCCTTTCCATTTCTCAGATGGTGATAATCTGCCCTCCGATAATGATAAGTGCATGGAGATGGTGCTCAAATTACTGGGATTATGCAATATTTTTGGTTATGGAGAAATTGAAGGCCTTTATTATAATTCCAGTTCGTTAATGACCGTATTTAAAACCATAAATAACCCTAAATTCACCAGTGTGCTGATTCGTGACAAAACCGGAGTTTATCCGGCATTGCGGGCCTTCTTTAATCCCCGGCGGGATGTACTCAAAATCTACTAAACAGGGTGTGATGTTTTTGACGCCTAAAGAAATGAAGCATCTGGAAAGCGCAATAGAAAAAATTTCCGTTAAGGCCAAAGAATTTGGCCTGGATTTTTTTGATATGCGTTTTGAAGTGTGTCCGGCAGATATCATCTATACCTTTGGCGCCTATGGAATGCCTACCAGGTACTCACATTGGAGTTTTGGCAAGGCCTTCCACCGGATGAAGACACAGTATGATTATAATTTGAGTAAGATTTATGAGCTGGTAATCAACACCAATCCCTGTTATGCCTTTTTATTAGAAGGAAATTCAGTGGTTCAAAATAAACTGGTAGCCGCCCACGTATTTGCCCATTGTGATTTTTTTAAAAACAATTACTGCTTTCAACAAACCTCTCGTAATATGCTGGATTCTATGGCGGTAAGTGCGGAACGGATAGCCGGTTATGAACAAAAATATGGCCGGGATGAAGTGGAAACATTTCTGGAAGCAGTCATGGGGCTGCAGGAACATATTAATAGGCATGTGCGGATTAAGAAACAAAAGCCGGTAAAGAAACATGAACCAGAAACCCCTTATGATGACCTTTGGCACCTTGACCACAGGCAAAAAGAGGATGTTAAAGAAGAAGCCCGGAAGTTTCCCGCGCAGCCGGAAAAGGATATGCTGTTATTTATATTAGAAAACAGTCGGTGCCTGGAAGACTGGCAAAGAGATATTATTTCCATAATCCGTAGTGAGATGCTATATTTCTGGCCACAGATAGAGACTAAAATCATGAATGAAGGATGGGCCACATACTGGCATCTGCGACTGATCCGAGAAATTGACCTGACTGAGGATGAAGCTGTGGAGTTTGCAAAAATGCACGCCGGAGTTATCCAAAGTTCCAAAATGAGCCTCAATCCTTACCTTATTGGTTTAAAAATTTGGGAAGACATTGAAGAAAGATGGCATCAACCGACTGACGAGGAAAGGCAAAAGTACGGCCGGGCGGGCAATGAAGGCCGGCAAAAAATGTTTGAGGTGCGTGCAACAGAAAATGATGCTTCTTTTCTACGCAATTACCTGACTAGAAAACTGATTGAGGATTTGGATGTATATCTTTTTAAAAAGATATATACCAAATGGCAGGTTACCGAAACCGGCTGGAAAAAAGTTCGGGACGGATTGGTATACCTGCTAACTAACGGCGGTTACCCTTATATTCTGGTGGACGACGGCGATTACCTGAAAAACGGTGAATTGTATTTAAAACATAGCCATGACGGCAGGGACTTGGACATTTATTATCTGGAAAAGACTCTTCCATATGTACACAAGCTATGGGGCCGGGCCGTGCATCTGGAAACACAGGTGGATAACAAGTCCATGCTGTATAGTTATAATGGTGGTAAAGTTATTAAAAAGAGTGTTTGAAAATACCAAAAATTTATGAACATTCGCAAAACTATGTTTTTTTTCCGGGACAAATATGATATAATTTTCAATATATCAATATTTTGGGAGGGGATCTTTTTGAAGTTAATGATCATGGGACCGCCGGGTGCCGGCAAAGGAACACAGGCAGAAGTGCTGGTAAAGGAACTGGGCATTATTCATATTTCCACCGGCGACATGTTTCGCGCCGCGATTAAAGAGGGCACGGAAATGGGTAATAAGGCTAAAGAATACATGGATAAAGGTCAATTGGTTCCTGATGAGGTTGTAGTAGGTATGGTCAAAGACCGGCTTTCCCAGCCGGATTGTGCTAAAGGATTCCTGCTCGACGGTTTTCCGCGCACCTTGGCTCAAGCCGATGCTCTTAGCAAAACACTTGATGATGTCGGAATCAAGCTTGATGGTGTAATCAATATTGCCGTACCGCGGGAACGTTTGATGGCTAGATTAACCGGCCGGCGCGTATGCAAAGGTTGCGGTGCCAGCTACCATGTAATTTTCAATCCACCTAAGACTGAAGGTGCTTGTAACAGCTGTGCCGGTGAACTTTATCAAAGAAGTGACGATAATGAAGAAACTGTCAGCAACCGGTTAGATGTTTATGAAGCTCAGACCCAGCCTTTGATTGATTATTATAATGAGCGCGGTCTATTATTGAATATTAATGGTGATCAGGATATTGATAAAGTGCTGCAGGAAGTTTTGGCTGCACTTAAAAAATAACATCGTTTTATCATAAAAACAGCTCATCTCGGGCTGTTTTTTTATGTTTTATAAAGGAGGAAAATACAGATTAAATGTCGAAAAGTTTCCTGATATGTGTAAATATATGGTATAATCCTTTTATGTCCCGAAAGGAGCCGTCACAATGAAAGAAAACTTTTCCCAAGAAGCTCTCAAACTTTGGAATAACGCCGGTACAGTTGCGCGGGAGCTGGGATTCGCCTTTCTGGGGCCGGAACATATTCTGGTAGCTTTTTTACAATCTGACCATGAGTTGGCTCAGACGATAATTGAAGATGATTTAGAATTTATAGACAAGGTTAAGCAAAAAATCAAAAGTTACAGCGAGAATTATCCTGATGAAAAAACTGTGACTTCAGACTTGATTAGGCAGATTACTATAGAAGCTAACTTGACGTTTTCGGCAACTATCGAAATTAATCATATTTTATATGCCGTTTTTAGCCGACAATTTGGTGACCGGAAGGATTTTGCCAGAAATATTCTTCGTGAACTAGGTGTTGATCTGGAAAGGTTTGTTAAGCAGATACATTATCCCAGGAACCGGCAAAAAGTGACACCGCCGGTTAAGATTACTGCCATGGCACTTCCGAATCCAACCGTTAAACAAACCGTTGCGCGGGGGGCAGCCTCTCTGGAGAAGTACGGTCGGGATTTAACAGAACTGGCAAAACAACAGCGATTGGATCCGGTGGCGTTGCGGGAAAAAGAAATCGCAGACGTTATTGAGGTTCTTTGCCGGCGGGGTAAAAGCAACCCTATTTTAATTGGTGAGCCGGGCGTGGGTAAGACAGCTATCATTACCGGATTGGCGCAGCGCATAAGCAATGGGGATGTGCCTGACAAACTACAAGATGTCAGGGTTGTTGAGCTTAATATTACCAGTATTATCGCCGGGGCGTCTTTGCAGGGTGAATTTGAAAAACGGATGACCACCATCATTGACGCGGTAAAAAAAGAACGAAATATTATTTTGTTTATTGATGAGATACATTGTCCAGTTGGGGCAGGTGGCGCCCAAGGGTTAGGTTA
>CAZWUW010000028.1:0-32381 GCA_964636895.1 uncultured Eubacteriales bacterium | reverse complement strand
GCTGTGTTCCAGGCGCTGGCCAAGATCTAATCAGGCATGGAACAGTTTGTAAGCTTTGCGGCGGGGGGCAAGACACTCCGGGGGGTGTTGCATCTCCCCGAGACCGGTGCGGCAGTATGCCCGGCTATTGTCTTCTGCCATGGGTTTAAAGGCAACAAGATAGGTTTACACCGGATTTTTGTAAAGGCCGCCCGGTTTTTTTGCCAGGCCGGGTATGCCGTATTACGTTTCGATTTTAGCGGTAGCGGGGAAAGTGACGGGGTTCATGAGGAAATTACTGTCGACGGGCAGGTGGCGGAAGTTCAGGCAGCCATTGAATTACTGCGGCGGCCGGTGACTTTCATGGAGCACTGCTGGTTATTCACGGTACCGGAGATCAGGAAATTCCGCACCAAAACGCAGGGCGGTATAAAAAGGCCAGAAAAGATTTGATATCTACCACCGATGTACATTTAATTGCCGGCGCGGACCATACTTTTTCGGCTTTAAAATGGGAAAACGAGGTTTTTGCTGTAACTGCGGATTGGCTCAAAAAAACACAGCAATTTACATATAATAATCTTGCTGACCGGATAAACGGAGGCTAAGACTATCATCATTATTGTTATGATTGGTCTTGGCCTTTTTACTTACATGAGGGGGAACAAGGTATGAACAGCAGACTTAAAAAACTATGTCAGGAAAAGTCGGCGCTGCTTGAAGAATGGCCCAAAACTGCCGGATTACCTAAAATAAAAATACTTATCAGGCTGATGGATATTGATGACGAATTGTCTGAGGTCGACGGGGGAGGTGGATCTAATGCCTTCGGTAGCGGGAAGCGTCGTGTGTTACCTCCCCTTTTTCAAAAAAAGAAAAGCATATAATGTGCTTGATTACGGTGCCGGCAATCTTCGTAACGCCAGTTATTTATCCCGTGAAGGGTTTAATGTTTATGCCGCCGATTTACCGGAGCAGTTGAGGCGAGCCCGCGGTTTTGCCGCGGCCGAAAACCTGCGCGGATTGCTGGAGGCCGGCCAGTTACCTGACAGCAATCTTAATGTGGATGTGGTGATTTCTACATTTGTGCTTAACATTATATCTGACCCTGCGGAGCGAAAACGCTATCTCCGTAATATTGTCGTAAATTTACGGCCGGGCGGGTATCTGCTCATTGAGGTAAAGTGCCGGGAGAAGTTAATAAAGCAGGATTGTGACTGCACCGGTTGCCCGGTCTGCGCTAAAAGTTATTCCAGGGAGCAGCTAGACCGGTTGGTTAAGTCTTACGGGTTTAAGCGACTGGGCAGGTATTACGGCCGCCATTCCATGGGTGTTTTGTACCAGTGGCAGGATGAAAAGTAAAAGAACCGGTAGACGGCACATTTTTCCACTTCGACTGACATACAGAGAAGTGGCTTTAGTTATTTTTGCGGAGGTGTACAAATGAGCGCTAAAGGTATTCTACTGAAAGCCATCAACCTTGAAAAACCGGCGCGCATTCCGGTGACGCTGTTGTCTGGAGGCGCTTGGACTTTTAATAACCGGGGATATGCCCTGGCAGATGTTCTCGAAAAGCCTGAACTAATGGCTGAAATCATTGTGGAGACTAACGAAAAAGTGCGTTCTGATGTGGTCTGGGCAGGCTCCGGTTATAACAATTTGCCTATTCGGGCCTTAGGCGGCAAAATAAAATTCCGGGCCAAAGGGGCACCGGATGTGCAGGAGGATTTGCTGGAAACGGCAAGTGCTGTGGATAAGCTTGACCTTAACCGGCTGGGTGAAGATGAGGGGGTCAGGGGACTGTGGGAGACCACGGCTATGCTGGATCGCGCCATTGGTGAGCGTACCCTTGTCGGAGCCAGCGGGTGGGGGCCTTTTTCCCTGGCGGCGCAGGTTTTCGGGGTGGAAAAAATGATGCGCGGCATGTTTAAGGATAAGGCAGCCGTACATGCGGTACTGGAGTTTGCCACAGAGTTGTCTTTTCGTTACTATGAGCCGTTTATCAAAGCCGGAGCGCGGATATTATCTATTGGTGAGCCCACATCATCCGGAGATTTGCTTTCCCGCCGGCATTTCATTGAGTTTGCCTTGCCTTACCAAAAGAAATTTATGCAGCGGGTGAAAGCCATCGGGGCCTTGAGCTTGCTGCATATTTGCGGTGATATTACAGACCGGCTGGACCTGATTCCGGACAGTGGTGCAGATGTGCTTTCGGTTGATTTTAAGGTAGACCTGGCCCAGGCGAAAGCAGTCGTGGGGACCAAAATAGCTATTGCCGGTAATGTAAATCCGGTAAGCCCGTTGGAAAACGGTACGCCTGCGGAGGTAGCGGCTGCTGCCCGGGATTGCATTGAAAAGGCCGGGCAGGATGGCAATTTTATTCTTATGCCGGGTTGTGATATACCGCCGGGCGTACCGCCGGAAAATATCAGGGCTTTTATTGAAACCGGCTTGCGTTGGTACTTGTAGTAGTTTGGTGGTTTTGGGGAACGTGATTACATAGTATTGAATATTTATCGGGGGTGTGAGAGTTGAGTTATTTTGAACAAAAAGAGGCGCCGAAGCGGGAGGACCGGTTGAAGGCCTGTATTGCTTATGGCGGTACTATTTGCGACCTGGCCAAAAGGCCCAAGGCCTCTTGCCTGGACGATGGGGAACGGGGGTTTACCCAGGGTTCCATTTGCCTGCTACTGCCGGGTTTGGCCATGCTGAACAGTATTCCGGACAGTGTTGTCCTGCTGCATGGGGCTATTGGTTGTGGTTCCTGTACGCATTCTCAAAACGCTAATGTGCGGATGGGTGGCAACGTGCGCCGGGGTAAAGTGCAGGACGGTATTTGGCTGTCCACCGCACTTAATGAGACAGACGTTATCAGCGGCGGTGAAGCCAAGCTGGAAGAGGCTATCCGGGAAGCAGACCGGCGTTACCGGCCGGCCTCCATCATTGTAGTAGCCGGCTGCGTGCCCGGTATTATCGGGGATGATATTGACGGTGTGGCTGCCCGGCTGCAGAACGAGGTCAGCGCCAAAATCCTGCCGGTGCATTGTGAGGGTTTTAAAACCAAAATTTGGGCTACGGCTTATGATGCCGTATACCACTCAATTGGCCGCAATTTGCTTGAGGTGCCGGCGGAGTATGCTGCCGTTATTTCCGATGAGTTTGCGGAGCAACAGGAAAAATATCGGAGCAGTCGGACAGTAAACTTAATGAATGTGTCCTCTATGGGCCGGGTGGATGAACTGGAGCTGGAACGGTTACTATGTTCTCTAGGGTTGGAGGTTAATATTTTTCCGGTATTTACTCACCCTGACGAAATGTACAAGGCCACCCGGGCGGCGCTGTCGATTAGCACCTGTCCTACCCATGATGATTATTTTCTAAAGCATCTCCAGGAAAAGTTTGGTGTCCCATATGTATTGCAGCATATGCCTATTGGCATTGACAATACTAACCGTTGGCTGCGCGATGTGGCGGCTTTCTTTGGTTTTGCCGACCAGGTGGAGAAGCTGATTGCTGACGAGGTCCGGGACCTTGAAGCTGCTTTGGAAGAATTCAAGCCGGCTTTTGCCGGTAAAAAGGTATTTGTCAGCGCCGGTGAGTTCCGGGCACTGGCTACGGCCAGGCTATTGGTTGAACTGGGATTTGAGGTGGTGGGGATCCGCTCCTTCCACCACGACGAATTTGCTGAAACAGAGTACGAAAAACTGGCTGCCGGGAACAAGGATTTTGTTGTGGATATTGCAAACGTACAACCTTTTGAGGAAGCCAACCTGCTAAAGAAACTGCAGCCTGACCTGTTTCTCGGGCATTGGTCAGGAAATGCCACGGCCTCCAAACTGGGCATAGCGACGCATGTCATTTATAATACCGGATTGAGCTACATCGGATATCGGGGTGTATATGAAATTGCCCGGCGTCTTTACCGGCAGTTGAAAAACCCCATCTATAACAAAAAGCTTAGTAAATATGTAAGTCTGCCTTATACCGAAAAGTGGTATCAGGAGGATGCATTTAAGTATATAAGAAGCAGAGGGGGCGAGTGAAATGAGTAAATTCATCGAGCGGCCCCGTTACCTCTGTCCATTGGGTGGGGCGGTGGCAGCGGTTACCGCTTTGCCGGGGACGGTGCCGATTTTGCATGCCGCATCCGGTTGCGCCGGCAATATTGTCTGGACCCAGAACGGCGGCAGCGGCCTGCAGGTGGGCGGCTATTGCGGGGGACTAAGCGTCCCCAGTTCCAATGTGCAGGAAAAGGAAGTGGTCTTCGGCGGCGATGAGCGGCTACGGGAGCAGATCAAGAACACGCTGGAGGTCATTGAGGCGGAATTATACTTTGTTGTCACCGGCTGCGTCACTGAGGTTATCGGTGACGATGTGCGGGCTGTGGTCGGCGGGTTTCGGGAAGAGGGCGCTAATGTTATCTACGCTGAAACCGGCGGATTTAAAGGCAATTCATACTACGGTTATGACCTGGTGCTGCAGTCCCTGTTCCGTAATTATGTGCAGCGGGGCATAGAAAAAGTCAAAGGCCGGGTGAACCTGTGGGGGGTGGTGCCTTCTATGGACGCTTTCTGGCGGGGTAATCTGGAAGGGCTGCGTCACCTGCTGGAGAAGCTGGGGCTTACGGTGAACACCTTTTTCACCGCTGACGATTCTTTGCCGGAGATTAAAAAAGCGGCTGCGGCCGAACTGAATATCGTGGTTTCCGATGTGTACGGGGTTGAGGCGGCGCAGGTTTTTTCTGAAGTGCATGGAACGCCATATATCTCGGTTCCACTGCCTATAGGGCCTGCTGCTACGGACGAGTTCCTGCGCCGGGTGGGCGTGGAGTTGGCCTTGGATAGTGCTTTGGCGGATGATTTCATTGAGCGTGAAAACAAAAGGTATTATGAGTTTTTGGAGCCGCTAACGGACTGTTATAATGACCTGGATTTGCAACGGTATGCGGTGGTTGTCGGTGATGTGAATTACGCTGCCGCAGTAACCAAATTCCTGGCCGATGACCTAGGGTGGCTGCCGGAGTTGACGGTATTTACCGATCAATTGCAGGAAAATCAGCAAGGGGTTCTGGCCGATCGTTTGGCCCACCTGGAATCCGGATTAAAGCCGCAGGTTGTATTTGAGACCGATACCAGCGAAGTTATCCGGCATCTGAATCAGCATTGGCCTAGGTTTAAGAGTCAAAAGTATTACAACGCCTTTGGTCCGGCTTTTGTGGTGGGTAGTTCTCTGGACCGGGAGCTGGCCCAGTCTATTGGTGCCGCCCACCTTAGTGTAAGCTTTCCGGTGGCAAACCGGGCGGTAATTGACCGGGGCTACACTGGCTACCGCGGCGGTCTGCGCTTGGTGGAAGACCTGCTGAGTGCGATAGTTGCAGGCAGGTAGATAAATAAAAAAAGTGGCCAAAGTCAATTTTCTTGTTCGCGGGGGAGACTTTTGGCCACTTTACTTTAATGATTTGTAAAAAAGCTAAAAGCCCATTTAATGGGTTTTTTTATTGTATAATGGGTTTTAGGGGTGATGATGATGATTGATTTGAATGAAAAAAAAGCAGCATACAAAATATTGATTGCCCAGGCCAAAGAATTGTTTGCAGATGAAACAGACCGGCTGGCCAATATGGCCAATGCATCCGCATTGCTGTATCAAGGGCTAAGGGATATCAACTGGGCCGGGTTTTACCTGTTAAAAAAGGATGAACTGGTGCTAGGGCCTTTTCAGGGCAAACTGGCCTGTGTCAGGATCCAGTGGGGCAAAGGGGTTTGCGGGGCGGCAGCGCTCCGCCAGGAGCCGGTTTTGGTGGAAGACGTACATGAGTTTCCAGGGCATATCGCCTGTGATCCCCAGTCCAGGTCCGAAATGGTGCTGCCTGTTGTTGTGAACGGGCATTTAATCGGCGTGCTTGATATAGACAGCCCGGTGTTAAGCAGATTTGATGAGATTGATAAGAAGTATGTGACTGAGTTTTTGGAGCTATTGATAAACTATACGGATTGGTTTAGCAGGGACTGAAAAAAACTTTAATTTCAGTTGCCTGTTAGCGTTGCCTTCCGCAAACCAATTTTCGAACCAACTTTATGATAAAGGACATTTATTGAAAACAAGAAAACAATAAAAAACATTTATGTGTTTATAAAAGGAATTTATGGGTCGCCTCCGAAATATTTGTAGAAGAAAATATTGAAGAGGTGATATGTAATGAGCAGAGAAGATATTATCCAAAAGGCAAAGGAAACTGCGGAAGGGTACTATGGTGACGGGCAGTATCTTTGTTCAGAAGCGATTTTTACGGTGGTCAACGACTATCTGGGCAACCCGCTGCCCCGGGAGACGGTCCGCCTGGCATCAGGTTTTCCGGTGGGGATGGGCATGGCCGGCTGCTCCTGTGGAGCACTCACCGGCGGGGTCATGGCGCTGGGGTTAAAATACGGCCGAACTGCTCCCGGTGCGGAAATGCCGGGCATGTTTGAGGCGGCAAAGGAACTCCATGACCGGTTCAGGCAAAGGTTCGGCAGTAGCTGCTGCCGGGTGTTGATCAAGGATTTTGAGTTTGGCGGGGCAGAGCATATTAAGCACTGCATCCGAATAACCGGTGATACGGCGGCGATGGTGATGGAGAAGATTGTGGATTGACAAATTGCGACAAAATTTTTAATTTGGGTATTGACAAAGCAGTCACCATATATTAAAATCCAGTTAATCAATCGGATTACTCGGAGCGCTGACTGACTAGTCTATCTAGAGGCCAAATTCTTTTTTGGAATTGGGCCTTTTTTTTTAAGCAAAACTCACAGAAAGTAGGGGTAAAGGCAAGAAGAGGCATTGCATAATTGGAATAAAGGGGGCTTGATAACAAATGAAGCGGCCGGTCTCTCTTCCCGCTCCGGATGTTGTTACCTCGGTAGCAACCGGTGACAATGATTTTGCCGGCACTCATGCGTCTTTTATTAGTTTAGGCATATCAAAGGGTTATAAGGTAAAGGCAATTGCCACCGGTTGGGCATCCACCCATAAATTACCTTCATCTGCCTGGCTGGTACTGGAGAACAGCTCGATTAAAGAACCCAAGGACCTTATTGGGAAAAAAATTGCGTTAAGCTCCGCCCGTTCTTATACATGGACCGAATTAGCGGCCAAATACAACATTCCTGCGGACAAAGTCCAGGTGGTGGTTTTGCCTTTTGACAAGCAGGAACAGGCTCTTAAGCAGGGCCAGGTAGATGCTATAGAACTTTTACCGCCTTTTCTCTGGAAGGCTGTAAAAGGGGGAGGAGCAAGGATTCTGATTACCCGGCCTGAAGTTGTAGGCGAGGAGAAAGGATGGCCCCAGCAGATTGTAAATGTCGATTTACTGAAGAATCGTCCTGATATTGTGCGGGCGTATGTAAAGGCCCCTCCTTTTTTCACGCCGGCAAGGCGGAACCTTAACAGGCGGTTGGACAATGGCGAATATTGGTAGTAAAATGGAAAGCGGTACTTGATAGAAAATTATTTCAGGAGGTAACAGGCATGAAAACAATCTACCTGGATTATAATGCCACTACGCCGGTGGCTGAACAGGTATTTGCGGCCATGGTGCCGTTTTTGCGGGACAACTTTGGCAACCCTTCCAGCAACCATGTTTTCGGCCGGGTGAACAAGGAGGCCATCGTTAAGGCCAGGACCCGGGTAGCGCGGCTGCTCGGGTGTGACCCGGGCGAAGTGGTTTTCACCAGTGGGGGCAGCGAAGCCAATAATCATGCCATCAAGGGGGTGGCCTGGGCCAACCGGCATAAGGGCAGCCATATCATCACCAGTGTGGTGGAGCACCCGGCAGTGATTAATCCCTGCCGCTATCTGGAAAAACAGGGCTGCCGCGTCACCTACCTGCCGGTGGACAAATACGGGCAGGTAAGTCCGGCTGATGTTGAGGCTGCCATTACAGACGAAACCATACTGATTACTATCATGCATGCCAATAACGAAGTGGGGACACTCCAGCCGATTGCGGCTATCGGCGAAATCGCCCGGCGACGGGGTATTGTTTTTCATACCGACGCCGCCCAGTCCGTAGGCAAAGTGCCCACCAGGGTAGATGACCTCAAGGTGGACCTGCTGACAGTGGCTGGCCATAAGTTTTATGGCCTGAAGGGAGTTGGTGCTTTATACATCCGCCGGGGCGTCAATATTGAACCTTTCATCCACGGTGCCGGGCATGAAGAAGGCCGCCGGGCCGGTACGGAAAACGTGGCTTACATTGTTGCCTTGGGCGCGGCCGCAGAACTAGCTTTTAACGGGCTGGCCACAAATGTGGAGCGTCTAACTGCGCTGCGGGATAAGTTTCAGCAACTGATTGCGGCAAAGGTAGAGGATGTTGTCTTAAACGGACATCCCACCGAAAGGCTGCCCAACACCTTAAACCTGAGCTTCAAGGATGTTTTTGGGGCTGCGGTGCTGGCGGAGCTGCCGGAGATTGCAGCATCCACCGGTTCAGCCTGCCATGACGGCTCCGGGGAGTTATCCGGGGTGCTGAAAGCCATGGGTGTAGACCCGGCTTACGGGTTCGGCTCCGTCAGGTTCAGCCTGGGTTGGGAAACCACAGCCGAAGATGTGGCATATGCGGCCGGGCTGGTTGCCCGAAAGGTAAAGGAAATCAGAGATCGAAAATAAATGAACATAAAAAATACCCGCACAGCAGCGGGTATTTTCTTTGCCAAGTTAAATTTTCTTATGGTTTTTGGGTCCGGAAAACTGTTATATCACCACTCCTTTTTCCAGGTCAAGCAGTTTCTGTTTTAGATCCAGCCCGCAGCCAAAGCCCACCAGGGCCCCGTTGCTGCCGATGACTCGGTGGCAGGGCACGGCCAGCAATATAGGGTTAGCATGATTAGCCATGCCAACTGCCCGGGCGCCTTTAGGTACGCCCACGGCGGCCGCAACCTGACCATAGCTGGCGGTTTCGCCATATGGGATTTTACGCAGTTCTTCCCATACCCTTAACTGAAAAGGGGTTCCCCGCAGGTCCAGGGGCAAGTCAAAATATTTTCGTCGGCCCTGCAAATACTCATTAAGCTGTACAACGACGTCCCGGTGTGACCGCTGGTTCAATTTGCCCTGCGTACCCAGTTTCTTTTCCAGCCAGGCTAAAAAATTCGGGCTATCTTTCGGCAGAAACTGCAATCCGCATAAGCCCTTATCTGTTGAGGCCAGCATAAATGTACCCCAGGTGGTTTCGGTCGGCGCGTAGTAAACATTTTCGGTCATATAGAAAAACCTCCTCGCAAAAATATTCTGTGTCTGATGACGGATTACCTTTAAGGTAAGGGGTAAAAAACCTAAATGGCTTTGGTGGGATTGGGTGCGCCGCTAAAAGTAAAAATAAACATAAAAATTACAATTTTTTTGTTGACAAGATGAAAACAGCAATGTAAAATACTAATAAACCAATCAAAATACTCGGATATGGAGTGGCGGAGAAAGTAGGCTTTGATTTTTTTCAACGATTATTGGAGGTGTAAAAATGGACCAAAAAGTAAGCGCAGGGGCGTCAAATGGCAAAACTCCTTTGTCATCTGCAGACTTGCAGCGGTTACTGGATTTGATTAAAACTGTTAAATACGGGTCCGTTACCCTGGTTATCCAAGATGGTCGGGTGATTCAGATCGATAAAAATGAAAAAATGCGTTTAAAGTAGCTGCTGCATATTACATAAATTAGTTGACCAGATAACTGGAGGCTAGGGTTATTGTCATTGTCTGGACAACTGCCTTAGCCTTTATATTTGTAATGGCGGAGGTGACAAAATGGGAAACTGCACGCAGCCCGAGTTGAATAAAAAATTTGGCCACCTGGTTAAAAAGCATCCCTGCTTTAACGGGGAAGCCCATAATACCTTCGGCCGCATACACCTGCCGGTCAGTCCGGCCTGCAATATTCAATGCCGGTTTTGCAAGCGGGGCTTCAATAAGTGGGAAAAGCGCCCCGGGGTTAGCCGCTCTATCCTCACTCCGGAGGAATCAGTCAGGAAAGTGGAACAGGCCCTTGAGCTATGCCCCCAAATAACGGTAGTAGGCATAGCCGGCCCTGGCGATACCCTGGCTACTGATCACGCGCTGGAGACCTTCGAACTAATCCACCGGATATTTCCCCACCTGATTAACTGCCTAAGCACCAACGGCCTGATGTTAAAAGAAAAAGCGGAACGGGTGGTTAATGCCGGGGTAAAAACGGTAACAGCTACCATAAATGCCATCGACCCCAATGTGCTGAAAAATATTTGCGCCCATATCATTTACAACGGCCAATATATGACCGGTGAATACGCAGCCCGCTGGCTGTTACTGGCCCAACTGGCCGGGATTGAGAAACTGGCCAGGCTTGGCGCGGTGGTGAAAATTAATACCGTCCTGATTCCCGGTGTCAATGACCACCAGGTGGAAGAGGTGGCTCGGGTTACGGCCGGGGTGGGGGCGTCATTAATTAATATTATTCCGCTGATTCCCCAGTATGAAATGGAAGGCCGCCGGCCGCCGGAATGCCACGAGCTTGAGGCTGCCCGGACCGCGGCTGAAAAACACCTGCCGGTGTTCCGGCACTGCCAACAGTGCCGGGCCGATGCTTGCGGGATACCCGGTTCCAACGTGGATCTGGCCGGCCAATTGTATGATCAGCCGCTGACCACTTTTTCCCACGGTTAAGGTCAAAGGAGGGATGGGCATGTCATATAAGGTGGCTGTTGCCAGCAGTGACGGTAAATTTATAAACCGGCATTTTGGCCACAGCAAAGAGTTTTTAATTTTTAATGTTGATGGGGAAAATTTTCAGTTTCTGGAACACCGTGAAAACGCCCCGCCCTGCACTGGTCAGGAACACCATGATGACCGGCTGGCCAGATCCGTTGCCCTGCTCTCCGACTGCCGGGTCGTGCTGACGAGCCAGATCGGTCCGGGGGCGGCAAAATTTCTGTTATCTCGGGGAATCCAGCCATATGTGCTCCCTGATTTCATAGAGGACGCTTTAAAACGCCTGATAGCACTGAAAAAGTTTAACAACACTAATAATTAGGAGTGATAAATGTGGCAAAAAAAATTAAACAAATCGCTATATATGGAAAGGGGGGTATCGGCAAGTCTACTACTACTTCCAACATTAGCGCGGCCCTGGCGAAATTAGGCTACAAAGTCATGCAGTTCGGCTGCGACCCTAAGAGTGATTCCACCAACACGCTGCGGGACGGGAAATATATCCCCACGGTGCTCGACACACTGCGGGAGAAAAACGTCGTTAAGCCGGAGGAAGTAATCTTTGCGGGTTTTGGCGGCGTGTACTGCGTGGAAGCCGGCGGTCCTGCGCCGGGTGTCGGCTGCGCCGGGCGGGGTATTATTACAGCGGTGCAATTACTGAAGCAGTTGAAGGTTTTTGAAGAACTGGACCTGGATGTAGTTATTTATGATGTCTTGGGTGACGTAGTTTGCGGCGGTTTTGCCGTTCCTATCCGGGAAGGGATTGCGGAACATGTTTTCACTGTTTCTTCAGCGGATTTTATGGCCGTGTATGCCGCCAACAATTTATTTAAGGGCATCAAAAAGTATTCCAATAGCGGCGGTGCGCTGTTGGGCGGCGTGATTGCCAACTCCATCAACGCGCCCTATGCCAAAGACATCATTGATGACTTTGTCAAACAAACCAGTACTCAGGTGGTCGAATATGTGCCGCGGTCGGTAACCGTTACCCAAAGTGAATTACAGGGCAAAACCACCATTGAGGCGGCCCCGGAATCTGAACAGGCTAAGGTTTACGCCAGCCTGGCCAAAAAAATTGCCGAGCATACTGAATCAAAAACGCCGTCGCCTCTCGACGCGCAGGAACTGCGGGACTGGGCCGCCAAATGGGCAGATCATCTGCTGGCCCTGGAGACCGGTGAAGTCCGCAGTGCGGCAGCGAATATATAAGCCCGCGCGCTTTACAACGCCAAGGGTTTAAATATAAAACAGATCACAAAAAAATCGGAGGGATGAACAATGGCTAAAATTGCCAACAATTTAACTGATTTAATTGGAAACACGCCGCTATTAAGGTTGAACCGGGTTGGGGTGGGATTATCGTCCGAAGTAGTTGTAAAGCTGGAGTCTTTTAACCCCGGCGGTAGCGTCAAGGACCGCATCGGTTTCAGTATGATTAAGGATGCCGAAGAAAAAGGCTTGCTTAACAGGGATAGTGTCATTATCGAACCTACTAGCGGCAACACCGGCATTGCCTTGGCGTTTGTAGCCGCAGCCAAGGGTTACCGGCTGATTCTGACTATGCCTGACACCATGAGCGTTGAACGTCGGAATCTGTTGAAGGCCTATGGGGCAGAACTGGTACTGACCCCCGGGACGGAAGGCATGAAAGGGGCCATCCGGAAAGCTGAAGAACTGGCTGCCCAAACGCCCAACGTCTATATCCCCCAGCAGTTTAACAACCCGGCCAACCCGGAGATTCACCGGGCCACCACTGCCGAAGAAATCTGGGAGGATACCGACGGTAAAATAGATATTTTGGTTGGTGGGGTAGGTACCGGTGGTACTATCACTGGCGTCGGCGACATTATCAAGAAGCGTAAAGCCGACTTCAAAGTAGTGGCTGTGGAGCCATTTGACTCCCCGGTGCTTTCCGGTGGGTCCCCCGGACCCCACAAGATTCAGGGTATCGGGGCCGGGTTTGTACCAGATGTGCTTAACCTGGGGGTTGTAGATGAGGTATTTAAGGTAAAAAATGAAGAAGCTCTGGAAACCGGTCGCCGGCTGGCCCGGGAAGAAGGGCTGCTGGTGGGGATTTCCTCCGGTGCAGCCGCTTTTGCCGCTTTGCAAATAGCCAAAAGACCGGAAAACAAGGGCAAACTGATTGTAGCCGTACTGCCTGATACCGGTGAAAGATACCTGAGTACCGCACTTTTCCAGGAGCAATAGGATTAGCCGGCTCAAAAATTATGGCGGAAAAACAAAATAGTAAAAGCTGACCGGAAAAACGGAGGCTTTTGAGGGGTTATTGTGCCCTCAAAAGCTTTTGTTTTTTTATAAGGTAATTATCGTTTTCAGACAATAGTTTGGCTGACCACGGGGGTGGAGGCCAAACTTAGCAGAGCTTAGTGTGTTAAAACGGATTTTTACGGAAGGAGTTGAAGAAAGGATGGAACTGAGCGCAGAAAAAGCCGGGTCCGGCATCGGGGCAAAAACAAAAGCAATTACCATCGGTATAACGTGGCTACCTGTTTTAGTTATTGTGCTCTCTTTGGCGCTGCACCTGTTTTTACCCAACAAGCAAAGTTTTACCGTAACCAAAGTATATCCGGCCCTGTTGAAATTTTCCCTGGCCATATATTTGTTATTGTTGCTTATTTCTTATAAACTGCCGGCCTTACATAAAGAAATCCGCCGCCAGGCGCCTCTCGTCACCGCCGGATTTCTGATCGTATTGGCCTGGGACCTGGTAACTTTAAAATATAAACTTTTTCCCTTGCCATACTTCCCCGGACCAGACAAGGTATTAAACACCCTAGTTAGCGACTGGAAATTACTTGCTATCAGTACCTTTTATTCGCTGCGGCTGTTAGCGATTGGTTATTTACTTGGGGCGGTTGCCGGGTTGGTAACCGGCATCCTGATGGGCTGGAACAAAAAATGGAATTACTGGATTACACCGCTGCTGCGGTTAATCGGGCCAATTCCGGCTACGGCCTGGATACCGGTGGCCATGATGATCTTCCCGACAAGTTTTTTGGCCAGTATATTCCTTGTTTTTCTGGCCGTCTGGTTTCCGGTGACGGTGATGACGGGGTCCGGCATCGCCAATGTGCCAAATGCTTACTTTGAGGTGGCCCGTACCCTGGGAGCTGATGAAAAATATATGATTCGCAAGGTCGCCATTCCGGCCGCCTTTCCGATGATATTTATCGGGTTGTTTATGGGCCTGGGGATGTCCTTCCTGACCCTGATTGTGGCGGAAATGCTGGGGGTCAAAGCCGGTCTCGGGTGGTACATTAACTGGGCGCAAGGTTGGGCGGAATATGGTAAGGTGTATGCCAGCCTGGTTATTATTGCCTTGATTTTTTCCAGTTTAATTAGCATGCTCTTTAAAATCCGGGATCGTATCCTGGTTTGGCAGAAGGGGTTGATTAAATGGTAGTAGCGGGTGGTGCAATTACGGTCAAAAATATAAACCGGGTTTTTCAGGACTCGGCCAGTAATGGAGTTATAGCTCTTGATGAAGTTAACCTGGCCGTTAAACCGGGTGAATTTGTATCCCTGGTTGGCCCCAGCGGCTGCGGCAAATCGACCCTCTTACGATTGATTGCTGGGTTGGACATACCGAACTCCGGTGAACTGCTGTTGGACAGTGAGCCCATTGACGGACCTCATTACTTGCGGGGGTTGGTATTTCAGGACCCCACCCTGTTTCCCTGGCTGACGGTTCGGAAAAATATTGCTGCCGGTCTGGATGCCCGGGGCGTACCCAAGCAGGACCACGGTGAAGTGGATGACTATATTAAATTAGTTGGCTTAACAGGGTTTGAAAACGCTTACCCCCACCAGTTGTCGGGTGGTATGGCGCAGCGGGCGGCGCTGGCCAGGGCGCTGGTTAATCATCCCAAAGTATTGCTGCTGGATGAACCGCTGGGTGCGCTGGATGCCTTTACCAGGATGCATATGCAGGATGAAATTCTGCGTATTTGGGAGGATCGGGGCACGACTATGCTATTTGTCACCCATGACATCGATGAGGCCGTTTACCTTAGTGATCGTATCATCATCATGTCACCGCGGCCCGGAAAAATTCAGGAAATAATCGATGTTCCCATCGGCCGGCCCAGAAGCAGGAATCATCCTGACTTTTTGCGGCTGCGGTCGAAAATTCTGGAAATACTGCATTTTGCCAAAGAGCATGCTTTGAGCTATTACCTATAAAAAAGGTGGATGAACATGAGCGCTTCCAAAGAAAGGACAATCCGGGCTTTTTGCGGCCAAAAGCCTGACCGGGTGCCGGTAGGCGTTTTTCTCGGCGGTAGCTGGCCGATTATCAAGTCCGGCCTGACATTACAGGGACTTATAGGCGATCCGGTACGCACGGCCAGGGTTTTTTATGAAGTAAATGAAGAGCTGGATGCTGATTTGCTGATGGTTGGTACCGGTGCTACGGCGCTTATCATCCGCGCTTTGGGCGGTGAAGTCAGGTTTAACAGTAAAGGTGCACCGGATATTCTGTCGGAACTGATTCAAACCGAAGCTGACCTGGATCGGCTGGATGTTGCCACAGCTTTTGCCGATCCGGCAGTCCGGTGGCTCCAGGAAACGGCAGGTGAACTATATGCCTTAGCCGGCCAGCACCGGCTGATTCTGGCCAGCGGCCGGGCACCCTTCACATTGGCCAGCCAGCTATACGGGGTGGAAAATCTGGCCCGGGCCATGTACAGGAACAAAGAGTTTGTTCACCGGCTGCTGGAGTTTGCGACCCGGTTGTCTATCGGATATTTTGTTCCGCACCTGCAGGCCGGCATAGTTGACGGGGCTTTTATCGCCGACCCATCCGCCTCCGGGGATTTAATATCTGCCCGGCATTTCGCTGAGTTTGTGCTGCCTTATACGGAACAGGTTGTGTCGGCAGTCAAAAAAGCCGGTGGGCTTACCATGCTTCATATCTGCGGCGATATCACCGACCGGCTGCACCTAATCCCGGACATAAGAGTGGATAATCTATCCGTAGACACCAAAGTAAGTATAGCCGCGGCCAAAAATGTACTTGGGACCAGGGTTTCCCTGTCAGGTAATGTAGACCCTGTGGGGATACTGGAGTTTGGCACGGCGGCAGAGGTGCGGCAGGCTACGGTTACTTGCCTGGAGCCGGGGGCTGGGGCCGGGGGCTTTATATTACTCCCGGGTTGTGACCTGGCCGCCGGGGTAGCGGTTGAAAATATCAGAGCTTTTGTGGAAACTGGGCGCAGTTGGGCCGGCTAACTGAAAGAAGAAAAAGGGGGCATCAATAATGGAGCTGCATAAAATAAAAAAAATAATTGAGGAAAACGAAATACATACCGTGGAAATTGGCTTTGCTGATGTGGCGGGAATTTTGCGGGGGAAACGGGTTTCAGCCCGGAATTTTATAAATAATGCGGAAAAAGGCTTTTTCCTCTCCAAAGCGACATTAGTCTGGGATATTCAATGCTCAGTCTTTCCCGGCGTTGATTTGGCCAATTTTGAAAACGGCTATCCGGACCTGGTAGCTAAGCCCATTCTGAGTTCCTTCAAAAAATTGCCCTGGCGTCAGGGCAGCGCCTTTGTCCTTTGCGACCCGCATGAAGAACACGGACAGGCGATAGAGGTGGCCCCCAGGGAAGTACTCAAACGGGTGTTGGCAAAGGCAAATGAGCTAGGTTACCGCCCGGTAATTGGGTCGGAACTGGAATTTTACCTGCTAAATGAGGAGCGGCGGCCGTTTTATGACGGCATTCAGTGCTATTCCCTCTATAAAGGTTCCGAGCAGGAGTTTGTGCTGGAAGAAATCAGGGTATCCCTGGAAGAACTCGGCATTCATGTTGAGTCCTCTAATACGGAATACGGACCGGCCCAGGTGGAAATCAATCTGGAATATGATGACGCCCTGGTCATGGCCGACAAAACAGTGCAGTTTAAGAACGCGGTTAAAGAAATTGCCCGCAAGCATGGCTTATACGCCACTTTTATGCCCAAGCCCTGGGCGGAGGAGTCCGGCAACGGCTTCCATGTACACCAAAGCCTGTGGGACCTGGAACGTAAAATCAATTATTTTGACCGGGATGAGAACCTGGCCCGCCATTACCTGGCCGGCCTGCTGACCACTGCCCAGGAATTTATGGCCCTTGGTTCACCTTCCATAAATTCTTATAAGCGTTTCCGGGATCATTCCTTTGCCCCGATTAACGTCACCTGGGGTTACGACAACCGCACAGTAACCACCCGCTCCCTGCTCGGGCTGGGTCAGGGCAGCCGGCTGGAACACCGTACCGGGTCGGCCGACGCCAACCCGTATCTGATTATAGCCGCCAGCATTGCGGGTGGGCTTCACGGCATAGCTAATAAATTGGTGCCGCCGCCTATCACTGCTGATAACGCCTACGTGGTAGAAGCACCCTTGTTGCCCAAAAACCTGGAAGAAGCTTTGCATCTGCTGGCCGCCAGTGAAGTAGGCAAAGATGCTTTTGGCACCAGTTTTTTAGACGTATTTCTGGCAATCGGACGGCATGAAGTATCACTTTACGAGGTAGCCGTAACTGATTGGGAGCGGGAGCGTTACCTGGAAATGGCCTAATCAGAAAAACAGAAGAAGCATTTTACAAAATCGGAGCGAAGCGAAAGGAATGGATATAAAAATGACTAAAATCATTAGCCGGGCTATAATTGTTGCCCTTACCGGCACTTTACTGCTGCTGCTGCTGGCCGGCTGCGGCAGTTCTAAAACAGAGAAGCAAGACAGCGTTGCGCCGGCACAAAAAGAAACCACTGCCGCTGCAGCCAAAAAACCGGTTCACGTCAAACTGGCCAACGGCGGGGCTACCTGCGAGGCGCCTTTGTTTATCGCCAAAGAAAAAGGTTTTTTTAAAGAAGAAGGAATTGAAGTGGAGACCTTATTTATGGATTTTGAAAGGCTGAAGGAGGGGGTGGCCACCGACAAAATGGACGGTGTACTGGGCAACCTGGAGTGGATTAAACCTATTGAACAGGGCCTGAACGTAAAATATACCACTGGCGTGCATACCGGCTGCATTCAGGCCGTAGCACCGAAAAACTCCAAAATTAGTTCCGTCAAAGACCTGAAGGGAAAACGCATCGGCGTTAACGCTATGGGTGACTTCCCGATGGTATTGATGTCCACGGCATTAAGTGATGCCGGGCTGGACCCCAAGAAGGATGTAGAGTTTAAGGCTTATCCCGGTCCGCAGTTAGAGCAGGCACTGGACAAAGGCGAGATTGATGTTTTCATCATGTGGGATCCCTTTGGGCAAATGGCCGTAAACAAAAACAAAGCCGTACACTTCTTTAGCAACACCAAGACCGTACCATACAGTGACCAGGATTGCTGCCTGCTCGTACTGCGGGGCAAGCTGGTGGAAGAAGACCCGGCTACAGCTGCCGCCATTACCAGAGCCGTTAGCAAAGGTGCGGAGTGGGTTGGCCAAAATCCAGACGAAGCTGCCAAAATCATAGTAGATAAGAAATACGTCAGCGGCGATGTGCGGCTCAATGCCCAGTTATTAAAACAATATGGCTTCAAACCATCAGTGCAAAGAGGCCGGGACAGTCTGACCAAAACCGTTAATGCCTTTAACGCCCAAGGCTTGCTGGAACCGGGGACCGATGCGCAGGCATTGGTGGATAACTCGTACAAACCCCTAACCGAGTAAGTGTAAAAGGGAAAAAGGCCAAAATATAATTAACCAAAATTAAGGAGGGGTATTAAAAATGAACAAGACCAAAGGTATTTCTTTACTGCTAGTAGGAAGTTTGTTAGCCGGCACGCTGCTTATTACAAGCGGCTGCGGTGAAAAGAAAACCGCCGAAAAGGAGCCGGCCGGAAAGCCGACAACGGTTGCTTCCGGTGAAAAAAGCCTGAAAAAAGTGCGCATTGGTAATTTTGGTACTACCTGCGAAGCGCCAATATTTGCTGCCTATGAACAAGGCTTTTTTAGAGAGGAGGGTCTTGATGCCGAGCTAATCAAAGGTGATCACCAGACTCTTAAAGAAAGCCTGGCCACCGGTAAAATTGATGCCACCGACGGGGTGCTCCAGCAATGGATCAAGCCTGTGGAACAGGGGCTGAATGTCAAATTTACGGGTGGTTTGCATACCGGTTGCCTGCAAGTACTCTTGCCCAAAAATTCACCCATCAAATCAGTAAAAGATTTCAAAGGCAAAACCATTGGTGTGCCTGCTATTGGCGGTGGCCCAATGAA
This sequence comes from uncultured Eubacteriales bacterium, assembly GCA_964636895.1. Classification (GTDB taxonomy): domain Bacteria; phylum Bacillota; class Thermincolia; order Thermincolales; family CAZWUW01; genus CAZWUW01. Next base: position 13,459 of record CAZWUW010000028.1, on the reverse strand, counting down.
TATGGTGGCCCGTCTGTTATACAAAGAAGGACTTGATACTAAAAAGGATGTTACCTGGCGGGCTTTTCCGGCCGCAGAGCTGGAATTAGCCTTGGAAAAGGGAGAAGTGGATATCATTGCCCTGCCTGACCCGCTAGCCCAGATTACAGTGGATAAAGGTAAAGCCATATCCTTTGTCAATATGGCCACAGACCCCCGGTTTAAGGATGAATATTGCTGCCTGGTAGTGATCAACGGCAAAGTGGTGGAAGAAGATCCCCAGACAGCGGCGGCCATTACCCGGGCCATTCTGAAAGGGGCCAAATGGGTGTCTGAGAATCCTGAAGCAGCAGCCAAAATGGAAGTTGACAAAAAATATGTGCCGGGTGACGCCGAAACCAACGGCAAAGTCCTGGCCGGTTATAACTATGTGCCCTCTGTTGCCGGCGGCGAAAAGGCATTATACACTGCGGCCAAAGAACTGCAGGGTATTGGCATATTAGACCCGGCTACTAATACAGAAGAATTGGCCAAAAATAGTTTTGTTAAGCTTGAAGGCGTGGAGTAGACACCGCGGAAGCGCGTCAAGCCGATCGGCCAAGGCAGCCGTTCCTGCCCTCTCGGTAAACATACTGACCTTAAGTAAAGGAGGCAAACAATTTGCGCTATATTGATGAAAAAATTGCGCCCAACCGGGAAGAACGGCTTGGGGCCTGCATCGCTTTAGGCGGTACGGCCTGCGGGATAAAAAAGAAATTTGCCGGTGGCTGCCTGCAGGACGGCCACCGGGGCTTTGGTCAAGGCTCTATTTGCCAGTTATTGCCCGGCTCCGCAATATTGAATTCCATTCCGGATTCGGTGGTAATTATTCACGGCGCTATCGGCTGCGGTGGTGCCGGCCATTCGCAGAACGCCGGTATCCGCTGGCGGCAAATCCTGAAAGGGGATACTAATCCCCGGGGCACCCTGTGGCTGAGCACTAACCTCAATGAACGGGATGTGGTAGGCGGCGGGGAGGAAAAACTGGCTCAGGCCATACTGGAAGCCGACCGGCGCTATCGCCCGGCATCCATCATCGTGGTTTCCAGTTGCGTCCCGGGTATTATCGGTGATGATATCGACGGTGTGGCTGCCCGGTTACAGCCGCAGGTAAACGGTGTTATCCTGCCGGTCCACTGCGAAGGGTTTAAGACGAAGATTATGGCCACGGCGTATGATGCTATTTATCACGCCATTTCCCGTAATTTGCTGCAAACGCCCGTAGAGAATTACAGCATAACCGATTATGAATGGGAGCAGGCCAGAGAAAAGCTACGCCGCAGTAAGCTAGTAAACCTGTTAAACGTATCCTCTATGGGGCCGGCTGATGAGCAGGAGCTGACCCGGCTTTTAAACGCCCTGGGCCTGGAAGTCAATATTTATCCCTGCTTTGCCCACCCTGAGGATATGCAATATGCTACAGAGGCGGCTTTATCCATCAGCATCTGCCCAACTCACGATGATTACTTTGTCAAGCATTTGAAAGCAGCCTACGGCGTGCCGTACATCCTGCAGCACATGCCCATCGGCATTGAAAACACCAACCTTTGGCTGCGACAAATCGCCGGCTTTTTCGGTCAGGAAGACGTAGCGGAAAAAATCATTGCCCGGGAAAACGGGGAGTTGCTGGAAGCCTTGGCGCCCATCAGAGAAAACCTGCAAGGCAAAAAAGCGTTGCTGAGCGCCGGCGAAGTGCGGACTCTGGCAACTGCCGGTTATTTGCAGGAACTGGGCCTGCAGATTGTCGCCTTGCGACCTTATCACTACGATGAATTTGCGGAAGTGGAAATAGATAAACTGGTCGCCCGGCAGGGTGATATTCCATTGAATGTGGCCACGGTACAGCCATTTGAAGCAGTAAACCTGATCGAGAAAACCAGGCCGGATATTTACCTGGGTCATAACTCCGACAATGTATGGGCTGCAAAGTCTGGTATACCGGTGCTGCCTATATATGGTGGTGTATACACTTATGTAGGTTATACCGGAGCCTTTGATATTGCCCGGCGGCTCAACAGAATTCTGAAAAACCCGGCCTTTAACCGCAATTTGTGCGGCAATGTCCGGCAGCCCTATCGCGAGCAGTGGTATAAAGAAGAGCCGTTTAAATACATTTCCGGTGGAGGTGGGGCCAATGCATAACGGGTTTATTGAACGTCCCCGATCCTTTTGCGCCCTGGGCGGTGCTTTGTTGACCGCTGGCGCACTGCCGGGCGTGGTGCCGGTGCTCCATACGGCCATGGGCTGCGGTGGCAGTATATACTGGAATCAACTGGGCAGTACCGGTTACCTGGGTGCCGGATATTGCGGCGGGTTGGCTGTGCCCAGCTCCAACGTGGGGGAAAAAGACATAGTTTTCGGCGGGGATGAGCGCCTCACCGAGCAAATTGAAAATACCGTCAAATTGGTGGCCGGGGAGCTTTACTTTGTGCTGACCGGTTGTATGACCGAAATTATCGGTGACGATATCCGGGCCATTGTGAACCGGTTTCAGGGCCGCGGCATTCCGATTATTGGTGCCGAAACCGGTGGTTTCAAGGGTGATGGGTATAACGGGTATGAGCTTGTTTTACAGGCCCTTTTCCGGGATTATGTCGTCAAGAGCCCCGGACGGGTCAAAAAGAAAGTAAACCTCTGGGGCATCGTCCCTGGTCAGGACGCTTTCTGGCGGGGCAATCTAAATATCTTGCGGCGGCTGCTGAATAAGCTGGGGCTTACGGTGAATACCTTTTTCACTGAGCATGATACCCTGGCCGGGGTCAGAAACGCCGCCACGGCTGAGTTAAATATCATAGTTTCGGAGTTTTACGGCGTTGCTGCCGGCGGGGTATTTGCCGAGGTTCATGACGTACCCTTTGTAACTTTTCCCTTGCCCATCGGACCTTCCGCTACTGCCGATTTTTTAAGCAAGGTAGGTAAACAACTCCAGCTCAGTACCAAAAAAGTGGAGGAAGTCATTGCCGGTGAGCTAAAGCAGTACTATCATTATGTGGAGCGGGTAGCCGACTCATATAATGACCTGGACTTACAGCGTTATGCAGTGGTGGTCGGCGATGGCAACTATGCCCCGGCCCTGACCAGATTTTTGGCTGATGACCTGGGCTGGCTGCCGGAATTAACTGTCGTCACAGAGTTTTTTGACGATGACCGGCAGGCCAATATCCACAGCTACCTGGGCGACCTCAATTCCGGCTACCGGACCAGGGTAGTGTTTGAAACCGATGCCAGTGAGATTGCAAATCACCTGGCACAGCACTGGCCGCGCGCCCGGGGCCAGAAATTTTACGATGCCTTCAGCCCGGCTTTTGTAGTCGGCAGTCATTTGGAACGGGAATTTGCCCAGCAAATCGGGGCGGCGCATCTTACCGTGACATATCCTGTCGGCAACCGGGTGGTTTTGAACCGGGGTTACACCGGGTATGAAGGCAGTCTGCAGCTGATTGAGGATCTTTTCAGCGTACTCGTTGCCGGCCGATAACCAAACAAAAACTTGTCGATAACCTAACAAAAATTTTGACACCGATGGCTAATTATAATATAATATCCCTAAAATCTCATATGAAAACTCTCTTATCAAGAGCGGCGGAGGGACAGGCCCTGTGAAGCCCGGCAACCATCTCGGATGTATGGAGAAAGGTGCTAAATCCTGTAGGATAAAATCCTAAAGATGAGAGGATTAATTGAAATTAATCTCTTCATCCGAAGAGATTTTTTGTTTTTGTTATTAATTCCGCTCTGCAGGCGGTGACGAGAGGATGGATAACAATGAATAACAAGAGTGAACTGGACCAGATGGGTCTGGACACACACAGACGGACCGGGGCCTCCGACCCGAACACTCACCAGTGCGCCACCGTTTCCCACCCGGCACTGGGCGAGAGCACGGGTTACGACTACTCCCGCACCAGTAATCCTACCCGGCAGGTGCTGGAAGAGGGCATTGCCCGGTTGGAGGGCGGGGGCTGCGGTTTTGCCTTTGCCACGGGGATGGCAGCGATTACCACCTTATTCATGTTGTTTAAACAAGGTGACCATATCGTAGTCACCGAGGATTTATATGGAGGCACTTACCGGCTGCTGGACAAGATTTTTAATAACTACGGATTAACTGCATCGTATGTTGACACCAGTGATTTAAATCAGATAAAAAGTGCCCTCCGGGACAACACCAAAGCAATCTTTGTTGAGACACCGACCAACCCCCTGCTGAAAATCGCCGATATCGCCGCTATAGCCGGTTTGGCAAAACTTCGCGGGCTGTTGACCATTGTGGACAACACTTTTATGACCCCGGTTTTACAGCGGCCGCTGGAATTAGGGGTTGATATCGTGGTGCACAGCGGCACCAAATATCTGGGCGGACATAACGACCTGCTGGCCGGTCTGGTAGTAGCCAAAGACGCGGTGCTGGCCGAACAAATCGGTTTTTTGCAAAACGGTATCGGTGCAGTCCTGGCCCCCTTTGATTCCTGGCTGCTGATTCGAGGTCTGAAAACCCTGGCGCTCCGGATGGAACGGCAGGAGCAAAATGCCGGCCGTCTGGCGGCTTGGCTTGACAATCACCCACTGATAGACCGGGTCTATTATCCCGGTTTGCCGGCGCACCCGGGTCATTCCGTCAACAGCCGGCAGGCCTCCGGTCATGGGGCAATGGTAGCTTTTCTGGTTAAAGAGCAGCACCTGATAGAACAGGTTTTACAGAAGGTACAGGTTTTTTCTTTTGCCGAAAGCCTTGGCGGCGTAGAGAGCTTGATTACATTTCCGGCCGTCCAGACCCATGCCGACATTCCGGCGGAAACCAGAGCCCGACTGGGCATCGACGACTGTCTGCTGCGGATTTCCGTGGGCGTGGAAGATATTGATGACCTGATCGCAGATTTGGCACAGGCGTTTGCGTTATAAGATAATTGCGGCAACAAATGACGAAAGTGAGGATATGTTTATGAAGTTTGGCACTAAGGTTTTACATACCGGTCACGAGATAGATCCCGCCACCGGAGCGGTAAGCATGCCGGTTTACCAGGCATCCACCTTCAAACAGCCCTGCATAGAAAACTTTGGCCCGTACGATTATGCCCGCTCCGGCAACCCCACCAGAGATGCTCTGGAAGGTGTTATTGCGGAACTGGAGGGCGGCACCGACGGTTTTGCCTTTGCTTCCGGTATGGCCGCTATTTCCAGTGTTTTTCTGCTGTTTGCGCCGGGCGACCACCTGGTGGTTTGCGAAGACGTTTATGGCGGCACATACCGCGCACTGACCAGGCTGTTCAGCAGGCTGGGGATAAAAACAACCTTTGTAGATACCACCGACCCGGAAAAAGTCCGGGCAGCCATAACCACAGACACCAAAGCCCTCTATCTGGAGTCGCCTTCCAATCCCCTGCTCAAAATAACGGACCTGGCGGCTATGGCGGCCATTGCCAGGGAACGGGGGCTGCTTACCATCATAGACAATACATTTATGACGCCATATTATCAAAAGCCGCTGGCGCTTGGCATTGATATCGTTATTCACAGTGCTACCAAATTCCTGGGTGGCCACAGTGATGTGCTTGCCGGGCTGGTGGTGGTTGGAGACCGCCGCTTGGCCGGAGAAATCAAATTTATTCAAAATTGTTTTGGTGCCGTTTTGGGACCGCAGGACAGCTGGCTTTTAATGCGGGGGATCAAAACCCTGAAGGTGCGGATGGAACAACACCAGGCCGGGGCGTTGGCTTTAGCCGCGTGGCTGCGGGAGCAGCCGGAAATCACGGAAGTATTCTACCCCGGTCTGTCCGGGCACGCCGGATATGAAATCAATAAAAAACAGGCCACCGGATTTGGCGGCATCGTTTCTTTTAAGGCCAAAACAGCCGAATTGGCCGCAAAAATTATGAATAATGTGCAGTTACCGGCTTTGGCAGTAAGTTTGGGGGCGGTGGAAAGCATTATCTCCTTCCCGGCGAAAATGTCCCATGCCGCCATGCCGCCGGAAGTCCGTCAGGCCCAAGGCATTACCGATAACCTGATGCGCTTTTCCGTAGGACTGGAAGACCCTGACGACTTGATTACGGACCTTCGGCAGGCCATGCGGGGGTAAATATTACCAGTCACCTGGGCGGCGGCGGCTGTATATAGTATTTAATGAGGGGAGCTAGCTGAGCGTTGCCGGAAATACGTTATTGATTGGTGTTAGTTGACCAGCTACCCTGGAGGCTAAGCTAATCACCTTGCTTATGCTGCATATTCGGGTGATTGTTTGGCCTCTTTCTGTTTCTAATCTAATTGTAAGGAGGTGCCAATATAGCCGGTAACCATTGTGGTGCAGGATGCACATGTAATTCAAATTGATACAAATGAAAAAATTCGCCTGTTGTAGGGAGGCGTATTATAGGAATTAAAGAGGTGACAGATTTGTTAAAAAGAAAAGGTCTGGCGATGCTGGTAATGTTAGGTTTGCTGGCGGTTCTGCTAATATCGGGCGGCTGCGGTGGCAGTAGGGCTGATAAAGCCGGCAGCACAGCCGGCGGGAAGGTCGTCGTTAAAGTGGGCCATTTTCCCAACATCACTCATTCCCAGGCCTTGGTTGGATTAGCTGACGGAACTTTTCAGCAAGCGTTGGGTGACAATGTTATTATTGACCGCAAGCTGTTTAATGCCGGTCCCGCAGAAATAGAAGCCCTGTTGGCCGGGGAAATCGACCTTGGCTACATCGGGCCGGTGCCGGCCACCAACGGTTATGTAAAGTCCAAAGGTGGATTGCAGATTATCGCCGGCGCTACTAATGCCGGTGCAGTCCTGGTGGTGCGGGAAGATAGCGGAATCGGGAGCATTAAAGACCTGGCCGGCAAAAAAGTGGCAGTGCCGCAATATGGCAACACCCAGGATATATCCCTGCGCAAAGTACTCAGTGACGCCGGGTTAAAAGCGGTGGCAAAAGGCGGGAACGTGAACGTGCTGCAGGTGGAAAATCCGGATATTCTAACCGGTTTTGCCAATAAGGAACTGGATGCCGCGCTGGTTCCGGAACCGTGGGGCGCCAGGCTGGTGAAAAAAGCCGGCGGCAAAGTGCTGCTTGACTGGCATCAGGTCTGGCGGCAGGGCAACTATACCACCGCAGTGGTTATTGTGCGCACCGGGTTTCTGAAAGCGCACCCGGACTTAGTGGAAAAGTGGCTGCAGGCACATGTAGATCTTACCGAGCGGATACTAAAAGACCCTGAGCGTAACAAAACCATAATAAACGGTCAGTTAAAAGAGTTAACCAGAAAGGATTTGTCCAAAGAAATACTCGACACTTCTTTTGCCAGGCTGACTACGACCTATGATCCTGTAGCTGATTCCATCAAAGAGTTTGTTGGCATATCCGTGGCCAACGGTTATCTGAAGAAAACTCCGGATATTAGCGGGCTGGTAAACATGGTGCCGTTAAACAAAGTGTTAAAAGAAAAGGGTTTGAGTGAAATCAGATAACGACCGAAAAGACCGGAGTTGAAGACGTATGCTTGACCGTATCCAGACTATTATATTTTATTTGGGTTTGTTGGCAGTCTGGCAGCTCCTGTATAAAATGGGCATCAAAGAAGCATATCTGTTTCCATCTCCCTTTGAGGTGCTGGAAACGCTTAAGCAGGGGGTTGCCGACAAATCAATACTCATTGCCATTTATACGAGTATGCTGCGGATATCAAAGGGGTATCTGATTGCTTTGGCAGTAGGCCTGCCGCTGGGGGTGCTGATTGCCCGGGTAAAGCTTTTGAAAAACACAGTCGGCACACTGGTTTGCGGCCTTCAGCCGCTGCCCAGTATTTGCTGGCTGCCGCTGGCGGTGCTTTGGATTGGATTAAAAGAAGAAGCGATTATTTTTATCATCCTGATTGGCGCAACTTTTTCCATTACCACCGCCACCGAAGCCGGTGTCCGCAATGTGCCGCCGCTATTCATAAGGGCCGCCCGTACTATGGGGGCACGGGGATGGCGGGTATACACCGATGTGCTGTTGCCGGCTGCCCTGCCTACCGTAATAACCGGCATGAAACTGGCCTGGGCGTTTGCCTGGCGCGCGCTCATGGCCGGGGAACTGTTATCGTCCGGTGTGGGTCTGGGTCAGGTGCTCATGTTTGGCCGGGATTTAAATGATATGAGTATGGTTATTTCCGTAATGATTATTATCGCCTTACTGGGCGTGATTATTGATAAGTTTATATTCAGTAACCTGGAGTTCCGGGTAAGGAGAAAATGGGGCTTGGAGCGCGCGTAGCGCACAAGCCTCCTTTTCATGCGCCCAGCGTCGGCGCTTGCCAACATTTCCTTGCATCGGGTTGGCATTCATGCTATAATATTAAATCGAGACTAAAGAGTCTTGTTACATCCCTGCTCTACCTGTGAGGTAGGGCCGTTTAGTCCAAGGGGAGGAGGTGAACAGTTGTGCGAGCATACGAGATAATGTACATCATTAATTCTGAACTGGACGAAGAACAAACCACTGCCGTGATGGAAAAGTTCAAGGGCATTATAGAGAAGAACGGCGGCGAACTCGTCAAACTGGACAAGTGGGGTAAGCGCCGGTTAGCTTACGAAATTAAGCGTAAACGTGATGGTTTTTATGTCTTGATGATCGTTAATGGCCCCCCGGAAGTTGTCCATGAACTTGACCGGGTCTTCAAGATTACTGATGAAGTTATAAAGCACATGATCCTGCGGGAAGAAGATTAATTTGCGGACAGATAAAACGCTAGGTGGTGTTTTTAATGTTAAACCGGATTGTGCTTATCGGTCGCTTAACCAAAGACCCCGAGCTGCGTTATACACCAAACGGCAAAGCCGTCGCCGGCTTTACTTTGGCCGTTGACCGGCCTTTTAAAAACCAGCAGGGGGAACGGGAAGCGGATTTTATTAACATCGTGGTCTGGGGTCAGCAGGCTGAGAACTGTGCCAACTACCTGTCCAAAGGTAAACTGGCCGCAGTAGACGGCCGGTTGCAGATTCGCACTTTTGACGGGCAGGACGGTCAGCGCCGTTGGGTTACCGAAGTGGTGGCGGACACGGTAAGATTCCTAAGCCCCAAGGGTTCCGGTGAACAAACCTCAGGTTATACAAACCCCGACAGTTTAGGTAGTGAGATTAGTTTTTCCGATGACGATATTCCGTTTTAAGAAACAGGAGGGATAACATGAAGCGCGAACGCGGGCGGCGGCCCCGGAAACGGGTCTGCTCCTATTGCATAGACAAGGTGGAAGCCATTGATTACAAAGAAGCCGGCAAGCTCCGCAAGTACATAACCGAGCGGGGCAAGATTCTGCCTAGGCGGATTTCTGGCAACTGCGCCAAACATCAGCGCCAGTTGACCATTGCTATTAAGAGGGCACGTCATATGGCATTGCTGCCATTTACATCTGAATAAGTTAGTTTGTGCCTAAAAAAGGCAAACTAAAACCCGGAGGGAATGCTATTTTACCTCCGGGTTTTGTCTGCTTGTGGCAATCGCCACCCTTACTAGGCAGTTTTTTCCTTCCTGACCTGGACAAAATTGATTTAATCGCTCAGGAGGAAAAATGCTTTACTCTGCAGAATTATAGTAAGGACATTTGTGGATACCGGGAGGTTTTTTTTATGGCTCCGCCAAATCAGGGTATAGATATAGCCAAAAACATCCGCATCATCGAATGGCTTAAATCCGAACTACTGAGTTCGGTGGCTGCTCTTTTTAAAGCAATGCTTAGGGGCAGTGAGGAAGTAATGCGCGAAGCCCTGGCTGGGATTGTGATTATGACTTATGTGCTGGCCAGGCGGTTGGGCATTAACTTTGCCCAACTGGATATCCAGATTGAGAGTAAACTGCGCAGCACCGTCCGGGAAGGCCATGAAGTAGAGCAATGGTATGGTGACCTGACCGCGATGTTGAAATATTTCAGCGACAAGAAGAGGTGAAATTATTGCTTCAGCAGCAAAAGCTCCGGCCTTTGGCCGAGGGCGCGCTCTTGGCGGCTATCACGGCAGTATTCGGGATGATGTCGCTGTTTTTTCCGTTAACCAGTTTTTTTGCTGATTTTTTATGGGGTATACCTATAATCATTGTTTTTCTGCGGCATGACCGCAGGATTGGATTTATGTCGCTGGCTGTGGCCGGTATTTTGACACTGATGTTTACTGAACCGGTGATGGCCGGGCTGCTTTTCCTGCAGTTGGCCCCGGTAGCCGTGACCTTCGGTATCATGTTTAAAAAAAGGGTCTCCCCCGGCCGGATTCTGCTTACCGGGGTGGCTGTTACCGTAATTGCCGAAGCTGTAGTGTTTGGCCTGTTTTTGTATATGCAGCCGGCTGCCTTTACACTGGTTGAGGAAATAAACCGTCAGAGCCGGGAGCTCTTTGAATTTTACAAAAAAACCGGCATGTTGTCATTTTACGCTAAACAAGGCCTGGATGAGGCGGCCTTAAAAGAAATTTTTGAAAGCTCCGTCAGGCTGACCAAACTGCTTATTCCGGGATTTTTTGTTCTTGTGGCCGCTATTAAAGCCGCGTTGACCTACTTTGTGGCTACCCGGGTGATAGAACGTCTTGGTTTTGGTAATTTTCGGCTGCCGGCATTCCGTGAATGGCACTTGCCATGGTATGCATCCTGGGTTGTTATTTCCGGATTATTGCTGACCTTGGTCGGTGATCACTACAGAATACCAGTTCTTGCGACCGTTGGAAAAAATATTGTCTTTATTTGTGCGCCGATTTTCTTTATTATTGGATTAGCGGTAGGCGTATACTTTTTCCGCCGGTGGACGATGCCTGGGTGGTTAAAAACATTGTTTATTATAGTCGCTGTGATAAATTATATAGGTACGGTGCTGCTATTGACTGTAATCGGCTTTTTTGATCCCCTGGTCGCATTCCGTGCCAGGAGTAAGGCACAGGACTCACAAGGAGGTTCCTAAATGAAAGTAATATTGCTGCAGGACGTCAAAAAACTAGGACAGAAGGGCGCCGTTATCGAAGTGGCCGAAGGTTATGCCCGCAACTATCTTTTTTCCAGAAAACTGGCGGCGGAAGCAACCGGTGGTAATCTCAAAAACCTTCAACATATAAAAGAAGCGGAGGACCGGAAAAAAACGGCCATCCTTCAGGAGGCCCAGGCCATGGCCCAAAAGCTGGAGAGCATTGTCGTGCAGATAACTACAAAAGTTGGCGAGGGCGGCCGGCTGTTTGGGTCTGTCACCAGCAAGGATGTGGTCGCAGAACTGGCTTCGACGCATAAAATCAGCGTGGATAAAAAGAAAGTAGAAATTGACGGTGCTGTCAAATCCCTTGGTACGTATTCAGTTATCGTAAAACTACACCCGGAGGTTCAGGCCCAACTCAGGTTGCAAGTGGTGCAAGAATAGAAAGGGGAACAAGATGAAAGGTTTTTTGGATAAATTCATCAACCGGAGTGAGAAACCGGACCTGGCCGAGAAATTTAATGAAACAGAGCAGACTAAGCGCCAGGTAGCCGCGATTTTTGGCCTGTTAACCAACCTTTTTGGCACCGACAAAATTGTGCTAAAGGCCAGCAAATTGGAGGCGCTGAACCTGATGCGCTCCGAAGCGTTGGGCGAGCGGGTGTTGGCTTTAGAGCGGATTGTTTTCGAGGATCCGACCATTGATAAAGTACCGGTTATGGAAGAAATACCGGATATTATCGATAAAATTGAGGAAGAACTGGCCGATGTTATTGCCCGTAAATCTGTTGAGGACAAGCTGGAAAAAAAGATTGCCGAGCGCATGCAGCAACGGCATGAAGATTATGTCAAAGAAATCAAAATGCAGATTGTTCGGGAAACGACCGGTCCGGAAAACGCGCAAACCTTAAAAAAACTGGCGATTCTGGAAAAATTGGAACAAAAGAAATTGGCCAAGTCGGCCATGGAAACCCTGCGGCCGCAAAATTTTGATGAAGTGGTGGGCCAGGAGCGGGCGATTAAGTCACTGGTAGCCAAAATTGCTTCTCCCTTCCCCCAGCACATCATTCTTTACGGCCCGCCCGGGGTCGGCAAGACCACTGCAGCGCGCATCGCCCTTAAAGCAGTTAAGCGGATTGCCGGTGCGCCATTTGCCGAGGATGCTCCTTTTGTGGAAGTGGACGGCACTACTTTGCGTTGGGATCCGCGTGATGTGACCAACCCGCTGCTCGGTTCGGTGCATGACCCTATTTATCAGGGTGCCCGCCGGGACCTGGCGGATTCCGGTGTGCCGGAGCCGAAGCTGGGACTGGTCACTGATGCCCATGGCGGCGTGCTGTTTATTGACGAAATCGGCGAACTTGATCCGATGCTGCAAAACAAGCTGCTCAAAGTGCTCGAGGACAAGCGCGTATCTTTTGATTCAGCTTATTACGACCCGCATGACCCCAATATCCCCCAGTACATCAAAAAGATTTTTGAGGAAGGCGCGCCGGCAGATTTTATTCTCATTGGTGCTACCACCAGAGAACCTGGTGACATTAACCCGGCTATTCGTTCCCGGTGCGCGGAGGTTTATTTTGAACCCCTTACCCCAAAAGATATAAAGCAAATTATTACTAAGGCAGCGAAAAAGCTAGATATCAACCTGGACAAAAAAGGCCCGGAGATGATCAGCGAATATACCATTGAAGGCCGTAAAGCCATTAATATCCTGGCAGACGCCTATGGGACGGCTTTGTTTAAGCGGCGGGAGGTAAAAGAACCTGGCGGCAGGATTAAGGTTGGGAGCCAGGAAATTCTGGAGGTAGTACAGGTTAGCCGGCTATCGCCGCATGTAACCCAAAAAGGCACCACCACCGTAGAGGTGGGCAAGGTTTTTGGTCTCGGGGTACTGGGCTTTGTGGGTTCAGTGCTGGAAATTGAGGCGGTAACCTTTCCTGCCCGCTCTGCAGGCAAGGGCAGCCTCCGTTTTAACGATACTGCCGGCAGCATGGCCAAAGATTCGGTGTTTAATGCTGCTTCGGTGATTAGAAAACTTACCGGCGAAGATATCAGCAATTATGACATTCACGTCAACATTGTCGGCGGTGGTCGGATTGACGGCCCGTCCGCCGGTACCGCGATATTGACGGCTGTTATCAGTGCCATGCAAGGCCGGCCATTGCGCCAGGACATGGCTTTAACCGGTGAAATTTCCATTCAGGGTAAGGTAAAAGCTGTGGGCGGCGTGTTTGAAAAAATCTATGGTGCCAAGCAAGCCGGTATGAAAGTCGTGGTAGTGCCCAAAGAAAATGAAAAGGATGTGCCTGTTGACCTGAAGGGTATTGAAGTTAGGTTGGCCGGCACCATTGAAGAAGTGCTTGAGTTTGTCCTGGCCCCGGTGGAAGAGCAGGTTCAGGTAGGTTAAGCAGCTATTCGGAGGTATCGGTATGAGTATGCCGCTGGAAAAAATCCCGCCCCAGAATCTGGATGCCGAACAGTCGGTTCTGGGCGCCATGCTAATTGATAAAGAAGCTGTCCTGCGGGCTACG
>CAZWUW010000027.1:0-33334 GCA_964636895.1 uncultured Eubacteriales bacterium | reverse complement strand
GCCCTGCGGCATAGCTTTGCCACTCACTTACTGGACAATGGCGCAGATCTCCGGTCGGTGCAGGAGTTACTGGGCCACAAAAAAATATCTACTACTCAGATTTATACCCATGTTAGCAAGGAGCGGGTGGCAAAGGTTTACGCCGAGTGTTTCCCCCGAACGGTCGAAAACAGGGGCTAAGTGGTCCCACGGACCGGGTGCTAGGGTTAAGGGGGACATCTCGTAGGGTTTTTCCTCACGATTCGCTTGCCCAGTGCCCTCCACATCTTTGCATCTTTTCTGCTTATTCGCCGCATTTTACCACCTGCCTAAAAAGTTTTTTCCTTGCCGTTGTAAGGTTTACAGACTTTTTCAAAAAACTTTGCAAAATAGTGGTGGCGGCCACTCTAAGTAGTCCAATCAGTGCCTAGCTGATTACCTGAATAAGGCATTTTAATGCCATAAAAAAGGAGGATAATATCATGTTAGATTTAAGTTACAGGGAATATTTACAAAAAACAGGGAAAAAAGATAGTGCAATTTCTTGGATTGATTGGAAGGTTGAAATATGCGGTATGGATTATGAAGAAGCAAAAAAAGCGGCTTTTGACACTGAATGGGGTTGGGAAGAAGGATTAGGGCAATAAAAATAGCCTTTAGGCCGCCAGCGTCCCGGCTCAGGCCGGGGGTAGGAAGTTTAAGGAGGGGAAACAATGAATAGCCTAAAATTCATCAAAGAAACATGTTGCATCGTACTAGAATCGCCAACCGCCGAAGATTACACTGATTATCGGTTTTTAGACCGCGATTTAACTTTTGCAGAGGTTGAGCAGGCATCTATAGACATGGTTAACAAGCACAACGCTTACCCTGTTGCAATTGATTTGTCTGAGTTTTAAAGCCGCCTCCGGGCGGTCTTTTTCTTTGTAATCAAAAAGGCGAACCATCGGCTCGCCAGTGTCCCGGTATCTCCAGTCTGTCAACGTACCTGCTAGGCTCCGGCGCATCGCTATAGGAGACTAGGCTGGGCGCAGCCTCCTTAACGCTGATACCAGGGTATGTGTTTTGGCTTCGGTTTCCTTATTTTGGCCTTGTTCCCACCGCCACCGCCATCGGTTTTTTTGATTTTAAGCTCATCCACAAAGGCGGCTTCGACCTCACTTTCTACATAGTCCGGCGGCGCTTCTTTAACTGTGGGTTTCCGTGCCGTAGAAACTAATTCTGTCTCCACCACGAACGGTTTGCCGCAGCCGTGGCAGCTCAGCATTGTTTTTGTATCCGCTATTGCATAGTCCGTTCCAACCTTGCAATGCGGGCAGACCAGGACACGGTAGTTCGCTGCTTTTTTGCAGTATTGGATAATCGGCAAATCGTTGTCCGGAGCCTGTTCAGCTTTTTTAGGGATGAATCGCGGACAGTCCGGACTGGGGATAAGCTTAAACGAGCAGCGCCAGCGATACCGGCCTGTTTTTTGTTTATGCAGTTTGTCAATCCAACTTTTTTTGCAGATACTGCACGGCTTATGTGTTTCCCTGTCCTCCGTAAAAACGCCCGGATTATTTTTTGGCACCTGATCGGTAAACGCCGCGTCTATGGGGTCCACGTCTTTTCTAGGCCTACGGGTCGCCCTGGCAGCCCTGGCGGCCCTAATGTTTTTGGAGTTACTGATACAACATCGCCTCCTTTTGTCTTTTTGGGTTGCTCTTATACTCCTTCATATTAGCCTCTTCGCCCCCTCCAGCCAATCAACCCAACCCCCTTTATTCTCTAGCTCTATGCAATTATTGGCCGCCCAATCCAGTGTTATCGACTTTCTGGGTCCGTTATAAAGCCACCACTCCAACTGCGGATGACTCAGGATAAAAAATCTCTGTACCCCCCAGTATCCAATAACCGCAAACTTTAGCCCCGGCCATTTATGGAGAAACAGTATTTGATGCTCCTCGAATTGGGATAACGGCAGCGAACTTTTAGTGGTCAGTTTAGCCTCAAATGCCACCGGGATAGGGTGGGCCAGTGGCTCTATGGCTACAGAATCACTAATAGCCCCGATCTAGTCAACCGGTGCTTTACGCTCCACCTTGGCACCGATTATAGCGCCCCCCTTGTCCCGGATTGGCACCCATTCAGTCGGTATTTTACGGACCACTGCTAGATTATGGACCTCATAACGAGTGCAGGCAGAGGTTAGGAGTTTTTCGAGTGGGTTGCGGGAACCCTTAACGGTGGTCATCTGCTACTCCTCCCCAAATAGCGTCTGCTCCGGACTCAGTTCCATAGCACTCTGCAAATTCCTTTTTGCGGCCACAAAGTAACTTTTTTTCAATTCAATACCAATAAACTTCCTATGCAACATAAGAGACCTATATCCTTCGCTGCCAATGCCGGCAAACGGACTAAGCACCGTATCGCCGGGGTTGGTCCATAACTTTACTGCCCGCTCAATAACTCCAAGCTGTAAGGGGCATAAATGACGCTCATCGTCGGTTTCCCTAGCCTGTTTAACATTCAGGACATCGGTTTCTCTGATGCCCCCAGGATAGAACTGTGTCTGCCGATACCACACCGGCGCGGCCCATTCAATCCATTCCTTTTCGGTAATCCAGCCACCATTGGGATTATATTTTGGAGACATTCCGGCACAAATAGGGTCCTGGTTATCCCCTGGTTTTCGGAAGTATATCAGGTAGTCAGCAAGAGCCATTCGCATCACCGAGGAGTCAGTAGCTAGAGACTTAAAGAGCAATCCACGCTCCTTGTTCCGAGTGGCCTGTACCTGCGGATTTTTGTCGATAGTGACCTCTCCGGCGTAAATCCAGCCGGCGTCCTCCATCATTTGAATAACCCGGCCACGGTAATCCTTGATACCGATATAGCCATCCCGGGACTTCATGGCTGTGAGTTGCATTAAATGGATGCAACATAACCGGCCAGGCTTCAGAACGCGCATTAACTTATCCTTGCCAACCAAGTAGCTGAAATGTTCAATCATTTGGTCAATAGTGGTCGTGTTGCCGATGTCATGAGTACTATTGGTGTATGCGTACATGCCCGGGAACGGCGGACTGAAGATTATTAACCCACAGGACTCAGTTTCTATTTCATCAATAGTCCGGATTGAGTCCCCAAGGTAAAGTCTCCAACCCGGGCCTTCCGCAATATCCTCTTCGTATTGCATTTCTTGTCGTATGCACCTGTCAAGTTGTAAATCCTGCATGTGGCTTACGATATTATCCATCATTTCTGCCGATTCACGCTCCTTCCGCTTGATATTTTCGATTACTGCGCCCTCGGTCTCGGCGACGATGTAATATACGTCTACCGGGCATTTCTGTCCGAAACGCCAGCATCGGCGGGTTGCCTGATATGTCTGCTCGTAAGAATGGGATAGTCCAACAAAGGCCATATTAGAGCAGTGCTGAAAGTTTAATCCGAATCCTGCGATAGAGGCTTTACTGATAAGCACCCGTGTTCTGCCCTCCACGAAGTCGGTTAGCGCTTTTTCCTTAAACTCTGGAGAATCAGATCCCTTGACTTCCACCGCATCCGGGATGGCCCTGGCAAGGGCTTCGCTCTCTTGGTTGAGATTGCACCATGTTATCCATGGTTTGTCTGAGTTGTTTACCAATTCCGCGCAGGCTCGCACTCTGTCGGCAATACTATCCCTTCGGGCCTGTAGCTGCTCCTGTAGCGTAGTGGCCTCTACATGAAACAATGCGCCACGGCATTCTTTTGTCACCTTAACCGTGACCTGATGAACATTAAGTGGTGGCAGCATAAAATCATCGTCTGAATATCCTAAATCCGATGGTTTTCGCAAGGCCACGGACCAGGATGCCAACCACCGCCAGAAATCATTTTTTGCATGACCTTTGAGCCGCCAGGAGTGCGTTGTATTGCCGTCCTGGGTGAAATACAGGGCAATAATCTCCTTGCCGTTCATTATTGATAAAAACTCGGCATGATTGATTATTTCGATCAGGTCATTGGGTGCCGGGGTGGCCGTGCAGGCCAACCGGAAGGGAATCCTTGAAGCGAATTCGGTTATCTCTTGCCGATACCTTCCCGAAAATGCCTTTAAAATTCCGGATTCATCAAGTACTAAGCCAGTAAATCTGGAAGCATCGAAGTGGTGCAACATTTCGTAATTGGTGATATTAATACCCGGGCGGACATCGGACTGAGTCCGGCAGATATTGACCTCCACCCCGAACTTTTGCCCTTCTCTAACTGTTTGCCGAGAGACCGCCAGCGGGGCCAGTATTAGCACATTTCCCGGGATATGTTTGGACCACTCTAGTTGTATCGGAGTCTTGCCGAGGCCGCAGTCCGCAAAAACTGCAGCCCGGCCTTTATGTAGCGCCCATTTTACAACTTGCTTTTGAAATGGAAATAGCATTGGGTTTAAGGTGGCAAGGTCAACCTCTGCTCCCGACTCCTCCACTCTTATCTTTTTGGACTCCAAAAACTCATTATAGCTCTGCGTCACTCGTCATCCCCTTTGGCAGCCAGATACATTTCATAAAGCCAGGTCAGAGCAATAAAGCAAAACGCTGCAAAGCGTTCTAGCAGATTAAGGTCCTGCCAATCATCGCCGATACCGTCAAAATTGTCTCTAGTTGCTCCGCTTATAGTCCACCAGGCAAAGAAGATGCCGAAGGTGATATAAGTCAGGAGGAACATTGCTGTAAAATCAATCATTGCTTCAACCATACCGGCAGCACCAGGTAACCGCGCTCACCGTTTTCCAGTATTCCGGGGTCTGCGGCCCTGTTTAGCCTCAACTCCCCTGCACCGGTATACCGCAGTCCGTCCAGCAGGTATCCGGCATTGTAGTTAATCTGTAAATCGCCGTCACTCTCTGCTGCAACCATTTCGCTCAGCGCCCCATCGTCACCAGCGGCCTGCACCGTTACAGACTCTAGTCCGATGTCCAGTGTAACAAACCGATTAATCAGCGCCGCCCGCTCCACTGCGGACACTAACTCCGCGTTATTAAATTTTGCAATTATGTTGTACTCCCGTGGTATAACCCGTCGCCAATCCGGGAAGCTCCCGGCCACTGCCCGAATATAAAACTCTCCGGCGTCCCAGGAAAAGCGGGCGTTGGTATCGTCGCTGCCCCACTTTGCGACGATACCCGGCGGCAGCATATCGGCCAGATGCTTAACCGACTGGGCCTCTAAAAGCAGGGGCAGGTTAATGTCGGAAGCAAACCAGGCGATTCTTAGAGTATCGGTCGCTACCGCGCCGCTGTCGAAACGGATGCAGCCATATATCGGCCTTTTGCCGTTCATTTCCGCAGCAATTGAAACTGCGGATAGTTGTTTCAGTGCGTCGCTACTAATTTCAGTTGTAAGCTGAACAGACGGCAGACCGGGGTAATCATCCGCATCGAACACCTGCAGCGTAAACTTGGCAGAGCCAAACTGTATCTTCGCCTTACCCTCTACGACCTCTATCGCTATCGTGCTGTCACTCGGTGCCTTACTGATAATATCCCTTATCTTCGGCGGCAAAACCGCCGAACCCGGCTCCGTAACCTGTGCAGGCAGTTTTTGGACCACTGTCTTGGTCAGGTCCGTAGTGACGATTTTAAGGGCCTCTGTGGCATCTGTGGCATCAAAAAGGAAGTTCTGCACTATCGGTATGCTCGATTTTTTATTAATGCCTTTGGCGGCATTGGCCAAGGCTGAATTCAGCTTATTCTGGGCTATGAATAATTTCATTACAGGCGACCTCCCGTCTTAGATATATTTCCGCTTAAACCGGTTTTTACCCCGGCACTCGTAGCAGTCCCCGGCGCATTTATCGTTATTATACTCCGACTCCGGGCAGGCAAAGAAATTACTTCGACCGGCCTCCTGCCAGGCCGGGCAGTCCTGTTTATAGAATTTAAACCGTCCTGCGCACTGCAAATCCTTCTTTTCGGTGCATTGCTGACAGGTTAAATCCAGTTCCTGCGGTATATCGCGGCACATGGGCTAATCCTCCTTCTCCCGATAATCCGGGCAATTTTCCTTCTTACCACCTTCGGCCAGGTGGCGACAGAACTGCATAAACTCCGTGCCCTCCCAGCAGCAACGATGCCTGTTTTCCACATAACACCGTTTCCGGGACTTACCCGGTGGATAGTACCCGCGCTTTTTATTCTTTTGGATTACCCTCCGCTTTTCGGCTGCAAGGTCGACGCCGTGCAGTTCAGCGATGCGGAGGAATGTTTCACCGGAATGAATCATGTCCAGTGTTTCCTGTACCGCGCCGACAAAGTCCTCACTGTTGATGCGCTCAATTATCTCCTCGCACTCGGACTTCAAATGTTCTAATTGTGTCAGTAGCCCGTGAGTGCGAACATGGACTGTCTCGGGAAAATGATATTTCAACTTATAACCTCCTTCGCTTCTAGCCGCACTGCATACTTCTCTGCTGGACTTCCGGCAACCGCTAGGGCCAGTCCCTCCAGAAATCTTGTTAACTCTGTGCCGGTCATTTCACGGGTCACTGAGTGACAGATAGTGGGCAGAGCAGGCAGTTGCGGCAGAGCAGTTTCCTCCCCTCCATCCCCCTGAGTCTTGCAAATTAGTTCATAGGCTTTTTGCTTGTAATATGTAAAACTCGTCACCCTTGCAGGATTATATAACCCCGCTTCTTTAAGTATTTCGGTTACCACAACATTTTCGCCCGGATGCGCCTTAATCCAGTCGGCGATAACGCAGATACATTTCTGAGCATCTTCTTTTTGGGGTTGCACCACTTTTTTAACCTCCTTTTTTCGGGGCTTCCATTCTCCTTTAATCTTTAATCCAATTTTCATTAACTCCCGGCTCACCTGGGCCTGGGACATCCCAAGCGAATCAGCTATTTGAGTTTGCGATTTATCTCCCTGCAGCCGGAGCTCTAGCATACTCCGTTCCCGTGGCGTCAGTCGTTCCATTATCTCCTGCAGGGCAATAGAATCCAGCACCGCATCCTCAATACCCTCTGAGGCTATTTGTTCGCCCAACGTAACGGGATTGCCATCGTTCTTGAAAACTGTCTCCTCTAAGTGCCGGACAGATAGGTTCAGGCACTTATTGACGGTGCCCAGAGGAATGCCTGTAATTTCGGCTATCTGCTCCGGGGTATACTCATCCCTGAGCCGACTAACCTTCCGCAGCGCATCAACCATGCTTCGTGGCAGTTTTAAGTCGTGGCCGTTGTCCCGCATATAGCGCCTTACGCTGCCGACAATTAACGGCACTGCATAGGTGCTGAACTTATTCGCTTTGACAGGGTCGAACCGCTGAATTGCGTCAATGAATGCCAGTGCGGCTATCTGAAATAAGTCGTCTTTTTCAATGCTCCCGGCCTTAACCCAGCCCCTAACCGCGTACCAGATAATATTTTTGTTCTGAATAAGCAGGGTATTCTGCAGCTCAAAATCAGTTCGCGCCCTGGCCAGTATTTCCGGGTCGTTTATATTGAGCCTTTTCTCCGCAATAAGTCCGCACCCCCCCCCCTAGACTTCCTTCTCAATCTTCCAGCCGCAGCCGGGGCATTCCCATGTCCAGGCGCCCAACCCCTCCTGCCGCGGCATTTCTAATTGACATTTCCGGCACATAAACTTCGCCCTGCGCAGCCGCAGCCGCCGATAACCCCTGCGGCTCATTGTCAGTCCGCTTTTCAGTTCCACGGCTTTTACCTTTTCGACCATCCAGACCTCGGCGAAATGCTTTAAAGCCAAATCCCGCATTGTCGGCAGGTACTGGATATTAAACAGGTGCCGGAAATCGACTAATTTCCGCTCCATCCATGGCACGATAGCAAAATACTGGTCGTGGAACCTGGGATTATGGCTGAATTGCAGGAAACTATATTCCGGGCCAGGGGTAAAGGTGGCAATAGACTTCTGGGAAACCATGTTTTTTTCAGCCATTCCTATCCACCATCCCTACCCCAGCGATTCGCCCTCAAACATTTTAATCTCACCATCGACCAATTCCCCGCCAAACACCTTTTTGGCATCGTAGAACTGCCGAAGTTCATCGTCGCTTCGTATTAACTCCAACTCCGACAACCGGAAGGTCACATACCCACTGGGAACATTGGCACCATCTTTGCAGTATATAACTGTTTCCCCTATTACCGGTGGCACCGTCGCCACCCAGCCCCGGCGCGCAAAGTGCAGGGCATTGGTTATCTCCGTCCGCAGAGGTATTAGCAGGCTTTGTTTAACATCTTCCCACTGCGGGCAAGTCCCTTGCCGCAACTGATAATTACCCTTTTCGGTTAATGCGATTTCTGCGCCGTAACCCTCTAGTGATTTTAGTATGCTGTGCGCCGCTGGCGATATAAATTCCGCCGCCTCCAGAACTTTGGGCCAATAATTGTTTTGGGTTCGCTGTGCCGGAGCTTCCGGGGCCGATGCGGATAACGCTTTTGAATAGCGAGTCATTTTTTAGCTCCTTTTTAACCCCTTTTTATGCGTGGGGGGGGGTATTTTTCATTTTTCATTTTCTTGTTACCGCTAACTTCCTTACTGTTGCAACCGTTTCCAGCCTCGCGGTAACAAAAGTAACAGTGCGGTAACAGAAACCCGCGCTTACTCTCCCAATGCCTTTATACCCCCACTTCGTATAGTTTTGTTACCGTTACCGCTAAAATCGGATGCTATGCTGCTGAATTTTTTATTTTTCAGAGGCAGAAATTTTTTTTACTTTTTTCTCAGATTTAGCGGTAACAAAAGTTACAAAACGGGGTTTTTCTTACTCTCCCAAGGGGAGGGTGCGGTAACAGAGAACATTTCTCAATTAGCCCCATATTCTTTACTCTCTCTAAGCGTGAACCCTGCTTGTGAAATATTTCTCAGGTGTTACCGCTGCCTTTTTAGCGGTAACACTGATTAAAAGAATTCCTAATAACGCACAGATTATCCACAATCGTTAGTAATCGCCTACCATTTTTTGGCTATCATTAATCGCTTCTGCTAATTCCTTGATTGCCTCAGTGGCTTCTGGAATATTGATTACAAAACAGGACTTCACTCCGCTTTTTAATCTAGTTTTCTTATTACTTTTCAAGAAATAGGGCTCATCCTGCAGATATTTCATTATGCTGCTTCGGTCAAACGCCTCCCGGCCATTTTTCCTCCGGTAATGCTCGGCCCATATTTCAAAGGCACCGTTAAACCACACAGACAGGCTGCTGCCATCTACCCGAATGTATTTGCCGTCAACCTTGCCAGCACTCCACAGGAAGTTTAAGTCATCCCAGAACTGATTGAGCATATGATCCTGCTCTCCTTGCTGCTTAATCTCCTGGCACTGCACTTCTGCCCACTGGATAAAGGGTAGAATTTTCTGGTCCCATTCACTGTCTGGCATCCCATCGCCTACAATGGTATCAAACGCCGCTACAACGATTGCCCAGTTCTCCGCCGTCCGGTCGCCAATACCCTTAGCCACTAACTGTTTTTTGAGTTCTACGATGTTCTCAACAACCCTATCCCGGTACTTGCCGTAGTTCATTATCAAGTAATAGGTTAGATAACTAAACTTTTCGGAGTGCTTATTGATCCAATCAAAATACGTGCGGTCTCTCTTGTTGCTGCTGAATTGAATGGGAATGCACCGGGTAAACAGCCCGTTATCCTTTGGCATTTCCTCCCCAGAGATTGCCAGCGTCGAATTAACCGTGTACCCCTGGACTCCGAAACTCTGCTTCACACCCTTGCCCGACACCTGCCGGTTATAGGCTGACCGGAGATATCCGTCTTTTTTTTGCACGTCCCTCTCGTTCCGGTATTCATCCAGCCAAACGCCCAGGCTGCTGTAATAGGCCAGCCAGCGCATAATCGAATTTTGACTACTCTCCGCAATACTCAGCCCCTCCGTTTCGATGCCGAAACAGGCGAACATCCAGCGCATAAAGGTTGTTTTGCCGGACTCTCTCTTCCCGTGCGGGAAGATGAACGGGAAGCACTTTAACCGCCTAAAAATATCCTTTGAAAATATAGTGGCAACAACCCAGCCGACACCGATATACGCTTCAAACCCGCCGACGCAGTGCCGCAGCTTCTCGATAGCGTCCCGGAAATCAAACTCCTTGGTCCACAATGCCGGGATACTGTTATCTGTAATGGATTCTCCCTTACTTCCGACCGTTAAACCCTGGGGCTTGTAGCCCTTACCGTCAATCCAAATAATACCACTGTCGTCCGGATAATAAATGTCCTGGCCGCATATGGCCATGTTTCCGAACAGCCAGACATCATCGCTGATTCGGCCAATCACTTCCGGAGCGTATATAAACTCCCCGGAGTCCCTTAAGAACTCAAACTTCCAGATATTATTGAGGTCATCCCCCTTGCCCTCAAAAACATAGTTACCTTTACCAAAACAAAACTTTTTGAACGAATCCACACCTGCCATGTCGCCGGGGTCCATCGGGAAAATATCCGACTCCTCGTTGAACTCATTAACAAACTGGACGTATCGGATAACACCTTCCACGGTGAAGTGACTGGACTTGATATTGACTACAAAATTACTGATAACCTCGTCCCAGGCTTCATCACCTTTTCGGCGTTTAACTACATACTTATTAAACTCCCTGCGTATGTTCGACCGGGCGAAGTGCCGACCAATCTTCCGACTAAGGACCTTTTTGGCCTCGTCACTCTGCTCCTTGAGATACGCCCCCGGCGGTAGCGCGGCATTAATGCACTTCTCAATCTCTGATTTTGTTCGCCCTTGGGCTAAAGCCATGTCAAAATCAACTTTCCCCTGCACCATCCACGCCCCCGGCAGTTCCCCGACATTTGCCTCAAAGCCCTCTTTATTCAGCCTGTAAGCCATGATGTAAGCCCAGAACTGGGTATCGTACCGGTCCTCCATCTTGTCCTTGAAGTTCGGGTACGCCGGGTTATCCTTGACCTCGTGGTCGAATATAACGGTTACCTTCTTGACCTCAAACTCCCGGAGCAGATTGACCAGGACCTCAAAATGCTTACCCCCGAAGGACGATATTCCCGGTATTGCGATGGCAGGTATGCCCCACTGCCATAGTGCTATGGCTTTGAACTCCCCCTCAGTAAGCACAACGTGAGGGGGCTTACTCTTAAGAGTAGACCTGCTGAATATCTGAGGTGCCAGCTTCTTGAACCCCAGCTTATGGGGTCGGACATGGTACGGAGCATCTTCATTCAGGTAGGGGATAATGACCCGTTCTTCCAATAACTGCTTGTTAGGAAATATAGCTTCGTTAATCCTGACAAACAACCCGGCAGCAATCAACTCCTCGATAGGAAAAACCTCTTTGAGTGACAACAGGTGGGCTTCGTTCTGAGGTCCACCGGATACTAAACGAAATGTGTCTATAGTGGTATCCGTGAATCCCCGCTTTTGTCTTAACTCCTGCCTATGCTCTAGGGTTAAACCGCATAGGTCTAAATATTTTTGGTATATCACAAAGGGAGAAAATCCCCCTCTCTGGTTGTATTAGGACTGATTTTGTTAGTGCCTCCCAAAAGTTGTACATGGCTTATTGTGCCGCTTCCGTTTTACGCTACTTCCGGGTCAAAGTCTTGTGCTTTTTCGTCCCATGTTTCATCTTCCCACACCAAATGGTCGATTCTGTCAAAAGCACATGGCCTAATTTCAAGTAGGTCTTTAGCATCATATACATCCAAGATCGATATTTGTCCGCTTCTTTTGGCGATTTGGATATTTTTAATTTCGTCAGCCATGCCTTTGTTCATGAATTTCATCCATTGATTCGGATGTGTCCGTCTTAACATGGCCATATGATTATTTGGATAAAGCAGGTCCGTGCCGCACCCCATGCAGCCGTTGCGTTTGATTTTGTGATAACACCCGTCTTTATCCGTAAAGCCCATGTTATAAAGTGAGGAATATGGGCAATTGAACCGGTTAGTATAAGCCCAGATATCATCATCAGTCCAAATTGACAGAGGATTGCAGTGCCAGAAAGGATCTCCACTCTTCCCTCCCAGGTGCGGTCGGTGAGATTTGAAAAGATATCCCCTGGTGACAAAATTTGTCTGACGTGGCCGACTCTCAGCGGCCATAAGCCCCTTAAAAATTACATCCACATCAAGTTCAGCTTGGAGTCGCTCGCTTGGCTCTTTTTTTAGAACATCACAACAGGCCTGGCTAAATTTACACTGTTTCAGTAAATGGTAATAGTTCAATAGTTTTGGGTCATCACTCTGGCTCTTAGAGAAGCGAAGAAAACAGTCAATATTGATGCGCCTGGCCTTGAGTTTTGAAGCAGCTTTTCCCAGCAATGGCCATCCATATTGGTCTACACACCACCAATATCCTTTACGAGTTCCAGCAGGCCAAATAAGGCCCTCCCGTTCAAATCGTTCATGCATATCAGGAGGGCAGGCTCTTTCCAATGCAGCAGTGCTTTTTAACTTACCGTCCGGCTTAAGAACTTCAAGTATTCGTCCTTTGGTTATTAGATACTGCAGTACCTCATACTGCGCTGCATACTTTAAGCCAGGTTCCTCCGTGCGGCACGGCTTTGCTTCGTAGAAATTACCGCCGCCCCAGTCTTTTTCCAATAACCGGGCGAATTTTACGCATTCCGGGTATTCAACACCGGTATTACCGTATATAATAATCACCCGTTCAGCTTCTTCCGGAAAATAGGTCCTAATCAAGTGCCAGAGAACAGTGCTGTCTTTGCCTCCCGAAAATGCAATTGCCGGACGATGACGGCATACTTCAAATGCTGACTTTATGGCCGCTATTGCGGTGGCAATTTTATAATCCAGGTCGCGCATTTGCTCAATTTTTAAATCATTGTAGCTTATATACACACCTTCCCCCCTCCCCTCCTCTCCTGATACTCCTTAATTTCTGATTCCCGGCGTATCAGCACCTCCGGGTCTACAACACAGCCATAGCACTTGCCGCTCCGCCACTGATATGCCGGGTCGGTAAAAACCGCACAACTCATTGTCCGGGCGTTCAAACAGCCCTCGCACTGCCTAAGTAACGAATTTATTGAGACTCTCCTCCTCTCGGTATTCTGGGGTTCAATGGGGCTCACACACTCCCATCCCTTCGCAGCTTCGCCCATTCGTTCATTGCTATCATTACATTAACCTTCTTCCCGGCATCCCTGGCTATTTCGTTTAACTGAAGCAACTTATTCAAAAAATCCCGCGTATTGTCATCCAGTTTAATACCGGGACAGCCGCACTTATATGGCCTTTTTTCCCCCGACCGCTTTAGCCTTTTAAGCCCCAGCATGTTCGCCCTGTTTTTAATGGACGACCCCGACCTGTGGGGCAATAGTTTCAGTAGTTCCGGCCATTCTGCTACCGGGTATTTTTCCCTCAAGACGCTCAGCTCCTCCGGCGTCCAGGTAGTCTCACATATGGACTGAACCCTCCTTTTAATATTAAGCACACGCGCCTTGTCATATATTTGCCTCTGTGTTTTGCCGGGAAAAAGCTCAAGCAGTTCGTGCATCGGGGTAGTGGCATAGCGGAGCTTTAGTAACTTCGACTCTTCGGGTGCCCATTTGCATCGCATCATTTGCATCGCATTAATCGCATTGCACCACCCGCACTTTCACGTCGCCGGTGATTAAATCCACCTTTAGAAACGTCTCAACAAAACTACCCACTGCCCCACGAACCCGATAGGCAACAAACCGCTCACAGTCCTGAACAACAACGCCACTCTCCGTTTTCCAGCGCCCCATCGTCTCGCCGACGCGATAACCCTTCCGGGTCACCGAAATTTTGGTGCCACGGGGATAACGAATATCTAAAACCCTTTGCAGGTCAGGCATTGGCGGACTCAATGCGGGCTTTTAGTTTTGCAATGGCAGAATCGCTTATCTCCGCGCAATTCCACGCAAACATCCTGATCAATTCTTCCTGCTTCTCTTTGTCCAGCGCACTTATTTCCTCTTTGTTGGCATATCCGGCATTACTGATATGCTGAGTAACAATCGGGCAATCGATGCACTGCAACTGATGAATATCGCAGAGCAGGCTTGCCGCTTCCTCCGCTGCTAACTCATTGTCCCGGGTATTCCAGTCATCAACGGCGCTTTGTTTGTTTATGCCGCGCTCGCCCTCGGCTCCACAGTAATTGCAGCGGACATGGTAATAATTGTCTGATTTAATCAATCTCGCCTCCTGCTCCCCGCAGAATGGGCACTCTCTAAACTCGCTCACTTCCGCACCTCCAGCTCTTCTCTCACCGCTTCCAGCATTTCCGCCTCTAAAACCGACTTGCGCTGCGAACATTCCCTGGCCGTGCTGCCCCGGAGCAGGCAATACTCGCAGTCAATCGCATCCGACCGACAGAGCACTAGACACATTTCCTCAAAATCGATAACACCGCCGACGGACTGCCGATTTTCGTTGCTGTAGGGTCTCACTCCACCTGCAACTCTTCCGACGGTGTTTTTTCTCTGGCCAACTTGGCAATTTTCATTTTATCAACTCCTCTCTCCATTAACTTTCCACCCATTAACTATGTTACCAACTTGTAAGCCATTTTGTTTCGCATCCTTAAACCAATCCACATCTAATCCAAACAAATCTCCGCTGGTTGGAGATGTATCGTATCCTTGCTTCTCAGCCTCATCAAGTAATTGATTGGCAAGAAACAGTATCTTTTTATCATCAGGAACCCAGCTTACCTTAAAATTAAATAGCCATAAAAACAATTTAAACGATATGCTCATTATTTCTTCACTCCTTATAATTGATTCGGCGGGGAGCATGTGTCGGTTTCCGCGATTTTACGCCGGGAATTCTTACTTCTACAAGAAGTCACATGCCATATAACCCATTTATCCGATACAGGAAGCCCCGCCGAAGTTGATTTTAAATCTCTATCCCGACACTGTAGTCGGGGTAATAGGTCGTAGCACTGCCGCCATGCTTTTCACACCAGCTATCTAAAATGGTCTGCAACTCTTTTATGGCGTCAGCATCAATACTATCCATGGCATCTTCGTGCAGTTCTTCACAGGTATCAGAAACTATGTCGTCGGCATTTAAGGCTATGCCGGTTTCCTCCGTGCCATAGATATAGCCCGATTCAAAGTCGGGGTCGTCGATAAGGTCTGCCAGTTCGTCCGGCGTTACATAATCATCCGTGGAGTGAAGGAAAAGCATCTTAAACCTTTTCTCGGCATCCGCTAAAGATATTTTTTCTGCCTTTTCCCATGTTTCACGCTCTTTTTGGTCGCGCTTTTCATCTCTCAGCTTTTCTGCTCCCTCGCATCTGCAGTTTGGCTCTGGCTCAATATATCCTTTGCGGCCAATCTCACCGCAAAACTTGCACCTTTTAACTACGCCATTGTAGCAGGTCGGGCAGTAGCCGTATGACTGTTTTTGATATGGGAAATGCTTACCGCTAGGATGGTTTTCGCCGCTAAGTCCATATCGGTTATTATGCGGCATCATGCCCAAGCCGCCGCAAGTTGGGCAGATTTCTTCACCTTCCAGCAAGTCTTTTTCCAACGTAATGGATGGAATGGAAACGGTTATTTTTTTGGGCATCGGGACACCTCCTTTGATTAAGCCTCTGCAAGTGGCTTGTACTCTGCCTTGGTCATGCCAAAAGTCCATGCAACCGCTGTTCCTGCATCTTCAATCTCCGGCGGTACACACAGCATGAATTCTCTGCCGGTCGAATGACATCTCACCTTCACAAATTGAATGTGCTTTTCGGCTATTGCATCTATTTCTTTTGTGCGATAAAGTATGTACTCCTGAGCATAGTCGCCAACGCCGACTGTTTCGCGGTTGACCTCATCTACATCAAGCAACTCGAAAAACCTGTCTGTGCCCAACTTTTCCATCATTGCCCTGCGGACCTCAGCATTTTCCTCTTTAATTAAATCTTCTTTGGTCAATTGTTCAGGCGTTTCAATAATTTTGGCTGTTACCGCCACACCATGCCAGAAGTATTGTGCATAGCCATCGCTCCATAACACCGCAGGGCGGTTTTCGGAATGCAGTCTACTATTATTATCACGGTCAATATGTTTTGGTCTGCCGCACACAATGGCAACACCGTCCAAAAACACACCGTAAAAAACGCCAGATTTCATGTATTTTAAATATTGGTTGAAATTTTCGTGGTTAATCACTCCAATGCGAGTGAAGTAATCATAAAAAGCAACCCATCCTGCATCAGACAAAACATCACGCCATATTGGGTATATGTATTCCAATTTGCTGGCCCACACGCTGTCCCCCACGCTGTCCCTTACGCTGTCCCACACGCTGTCCCACACGCTGTCCCTTACGCTGTCCCTTACGCTGGCCCTTACGCTGTCCCCCACGCTGTCCCTTACGCTGTCCCACACGCTGTCCCTTACGCTGGCCCTTACGTTGTCCCTTAAATTCGTGTTTCCGTACAAATTAGCGATTATTTGGCAAGCAAGGGGCGATTCTGCATATGCGATCTCTGGTTTTTTTAGGCTTGCGAGAGAGTACATCCACTCTATGCCTTGCTTGGCAGCAACTTTGTCCATCGGCGCATCTGAGGTTAAGGCAAAACCAATCCATTCATCACGCACAACCGCCATTAGCGATTCTTGTTCGTTGGTCAGTGCTTCAATCTTGGACATATCTAGCAGCCTCCTCGTACGGATCAAATTCTTGCTGTCTAGTCATAGCATAATTGCCTGCCGGAAGTTCAATCGTATTGTGCTCCTCATGCACTAATTGACCAATTTCATCAACAGATAAATATATGGTCCCGTCCTTATCGTGGAGTCCCCCGTCAATCAACCTATGAGCATGTCCCGTAGATGTTCCTTCAAGTATTATGTTAGAACTCAGCCTTGATGCACCATCGGGAATTTGCTCAACTTTGCAAATCAATACATCACCATGTCTATACATTTTGAAACCTCCTTTGATTTTAAAAACTTTACCCGCCCCTACCCGGCCACATTTTCTTTAGCGCATTCTAGCCGCTCCTTGAAATCCGGGTATTTGGATAACACATCAATGGCCCACTGCTTCAATTCATCGGGCATATCCAGCTTCAAAAAATCACCATAACACAAATCCCGGCTAATTAGAATCACAGCGATACTTCTTTTTTGCCAATCATCCTCAGCAGCGCGGAACAGGAGTTCAGCCAATAACCCATGAGAATTTGGGTTGATGGGTTTTAGATTCTCCAGGTGGTCGGCACCTCGTTATACAATGGGCAGGTTTTGCATTTTATGCAGGTCATTTTGTATTATCCTCCCCGGGTTGTATTTATGCCATGGTACTGTTTTAAAAATTGCTTTATGGTTTACCCACCGAGCAAACGAACGCTGATATTCGTCGTGCTTATTAAAAGGCATTACAAACGGGGCTATTTTTAGATCACGCAACACCTCTACACGCCATAAATCTTCTTCCGGTGTGCTCCAATACCCAACAAGTACATAGCACATTAATTTATATGGCTTTATCCATGTTGTGATTTTTTTTAAATACGACATTAGATCATCTTTCGGGTTGTCCCAAGCGATATGTATTTGCTTATGTTGTTTAATCTTGTTGAGATAGTGGGCGTGTTCTTCGGTGAGTATTCTTATGTCAACGCCGTGGAAGTTTACTGGCTGGCCCCATTTTAAAAGAAGTTCTGCGGCTGGCCTCCATTCTGGGTTAGCGAAAAAGTTATTATCTAAAACCTCTATATGGGTTCCCTTTGGATTTAATTCCATCGGTTCTACCGGGTGCATATACCCTTCTTTTTGCCTGACAATACAAAACGGGCAATTTCTTATACAGCCACGGCTAAAGATCTGTATCGAGTAACTGCACTTTGGGTATATTGAATAGTCCGGATTTGCCATGTCTATTTCATTCGGCAATTTTATGGTTAGATCATACCCACTCCCCCCATTAATGATTTCACATTCGGGCCAATATTCGTAATCCGGCGTAAAGGTAAATATTTTACTGGCATATGCCTTGTCTGGCTTGTCGAAAAGCGGATTATGCCATCCCACCTTGTCACCCTTGGCCTTGTGGTATGCAGATATTTTCATTAAGGCAATGTTTGGAAGTTTACTGTCCACGTCAATAAGCCCAATTTTCATGAAGCACCCCCATCACTAAGGTATATTGTAGGCTCGCAAATTAAAAGAAGCTAAAACAGCTTGTTAATCTCAGATTAATTAATTTGCACGTAATTTTAATGGCAGAGTATTTCGAGATTAATTACTATATTATCTTGGTTAGAAAATGTGGGCAAAATGAGCTGTGAGGTGATTACCATGCAGTTCATTTTTCATGTAGAATGCTCTTCTGAGGAATATCATGATGCGGACAGGGGATAAAACTTAACCCCGGAATATGTTTCGATCCAACTCATTAACTATCTCCCATTCCGGCGTTTCCTGGACCGGCACAACCCAGATCCCGGAACCGTTCAAATCCATCAGATAATCACCGATATTTGAAGCCAGCACGGACATTATCACCGTATTAGCCCAAGCCATTGCTGACAGCGGGGGAACTGCGTTGCCAATCCATTCCCGCCATTTTGCGTCTGAGTTGCCGGCCAAGACCAGCGGCCTTCCATCCGGGAGCGTGAGTGGAAAACTCTGTAGAGCTGCCAGTTCCAGTGTAGTTAATGGTCGATGCCAGGTTCCGTCAAGAGAGATAATTACCCATTTCCCTTGTTCGTTATCAGCTGGTATTCTAGGGTCGGATACTGCCGATGCACCGGCATGAATATCTCCTGCGCCAACCACGGTTGCTGCAGGATTGTCCCACTCTTGGACGCCCATTGTCCCATTGCGGGGTGAGCAATTTAACCGTGGGTCTGCTACACATGAGGCCCCATTTCCCCGGGCACTGGAATGACCAATTACAGTATCTGTCGGTTTATCCCATTCGTTAATCCGCCCCACGGCGCCGGTGCATTTCCAACCATTCCGCCATTTTGGACCAACCCGAGGGTCTGAAATAGAAATAGCCCCGTTATTTGGCCTATTGGCCCCGGTAATTGTATTCGCTGGCTCATCCCAATTGCTCACTTTATAAATGGCGCCGTGTGTACTATCTTTAAATCCTGTCCTTGGGTCGGCAATGGCTGGGGCTCCGCTGCCAAATCGAGTACCGGTTACGCATGGCGCCGGTTCGTCAATTTTGATCACCCGGTATACTCCGGGGTGCCGGCTATCCCTGGCCGGTAGTCTCGGGTCAGCTACAGCAGATGGACAGTTACTACTAGAAGCTGATGCGCTCCCCGTAACCGCCTGTGATGGCTTATTCCAATCAATAACTCCCATTAGCCCTGGGCTTCCGTTAAATGACTTACCTATGTTTTCAGACAGTCTCGGGTCAGAAATACATGTAGCTCCTGAGCTAGGACCAGTACCACCAGCAACAGTGCCAGCCGGTGTATCCCATTTTTCTATCTTATAAGCATGGTTAAATTTCGGGCTTTTAGGGTCTAGTCTCGGGTCCGCAACAGCAGCGGCATTACTTCCCTTAATACTTGCATTTCCGATAACAGTGCTCCCGGGTTCACCCCATTCCTGTACGCCATAAGGTCCGCCGCCCCGAGGAACATATTCAAGCCGATACCGTGCCGGGTCGATGTTCTCCAGATCGCGCCAGTCACCACCTGCAGGTATAAGAGCCAGCCTAACCGCAGTCTTAAACTGTAGATTCGGTAACCGGTGCATGGGTCCGGCAGCCGGATCATCAGGCATCAACATAGGACCGATTATCTCACCGATGGATTTCAGCTTTTGCTTCGGCGGATGGTAAATAAGGTTGGAAATCTTCTTTGGGTTCCGTGCTACCAGAGTAAACCTTCTGCGCCGCTGGCCCAGTCCACCAACCTCTCCGCAGTCATGCGTTTTTCCATCGGGTACCACATAACCGTAGGATTCCAACACCCCTTTAATCGTGTGGAGCAGTTTTTCGCCCCTGGAAGTTATCCTCGGCACGTTTTCCAGTATTACAAAGGCTGGCAAGTCGTATCTGAATGCTTCAAGCGTAAGGTATATCCCTCGGACTGTAAGATTGTTCAGTGCCTGATACTTGGCAGACTTAGCCGATTTTTCCGGCAGTAACCCGCTGAAGCCTTTGCACGGGGGCGATAGAAACACAACATCCGGAACCTCTCCTTCAGTGGCCGTCAATATATCCTGCGGCATTACTTCTCGCCAACCCTCCGGTGGCTCCTTGCCGTGGAACGCCACATAATATCTGCGCTCAAACAGGTCCATACAAAAGGCTGGCGCACCGGTTATTCTCCGGAAGTTCTCACAAGCTCCGGGGTCTGCGTCTATGCCGCCCAGACTGCGGAACACCCCGCGAATGCCCTTATACTCTTCCGAAGCCCATTGGAATCCAAGTTGCCCGCCACCGATGCCGCAAAACAAATGGAAATCCTTAATTTCAACAGTCTTCATTTACTTCCCCCAATCCTTAAACGACTTTTTAACATCGCTTCCAATGAGGCCCCGGCGCATATCCGTGGCCTCCTCAACGGCGATGCGCATGTGCCAGCCGATGTCATCATAGTCCAGGCCAATAATCACTCGACATGGACCGCTCCGCTGATTAATATGCTCAATGACCTCTGATTCGCTACGGTTCATGCAGCAGGCTATTTTATCCATAGAATCGTTTAGTCGGTCATCGCGGAGGCACATCGACAGAACAATATCAGTTACCGGCGTCCACGGGCGCGGTGTGTACTTATTCTGCCTCCATTGGGCACACCTGTATTTACAAGGTCGCTTGTCTATCGCTGACTCCCCCTCTCGGGGACGTGTTATTGGGCCTCCTCATTGAACTGCCTTAGTGGGCAGGCTCCGGGGCTTCCGGGGGGGCATTTAATACCATCACCCTGCGGCTTTGCCGCCCCTAGAACTTCACTTATCCGGCACCTTTAGCACCTGTCCGGGCTTGATTAATCCATTCTGCACCTTATTGGCCTCTGTTATCTGATACACCTTTTCACCGGTATGCTGGCCGGGATACCGCTCCTTTGCAATGTCCCATATCGTATCTCCGGGCTTAACGACATGGTCGGCATATGTTGTGCCGGCATACGTTGTGTCGGCATATGTTGTGCCGCGCTCATCTGGCATAAGGGCTATAAGGCCAAAAAACAATGCCACAATGAGGAGTGTAATCACAATCTCTTTGAGCAATGGTTTTTCAATCTTAATCGGCAGATACTTGTGCTTCATTGTCCCGCCGCCCCCTCTCTGTTACAAAGAAATTCCACTCTTCTGCGCTGACTGCAGTCGTGAACACTATCCCGCCACGCTCAGCCTTTAAATGATACAGATAATCCTTGCTGCCCTCTTTAATTACTACTACCTCGCCCAAGTCAAACTGCTCCATAAACCGCTGCCTGCATAAATAAATACTCCCGTCAGAGAATACGTTTAAAACGCCCTCCGCATTCAATGCCACTACAGCGGTTTTAATCGCTTCAATATCCAATATCCGCACCTCCCTCTGACTTAGGAAAATTCAAGGGGAAGCCAACAGACCTCCCCATTATTCAGGATTAAACGAACGATTCCTCCGTTGCTCCGGCACTAAATTCATTGGTACCGGAACTCATATCCACCTCGACGTTAACACCACTGAAGGAATCATACATTTCCTGCGCCGCCACGGCTTCTTCGCCGCTGGCCTCCCGCAGTTTTTTCACCTTCGGCACAAACGCTTCGCCTTTTGCAAACTTCTTTTTAATAGCCGACAAGCTATATACTGTGCCGAACGCCGGCTTCTTGCCCTTCGCCACTGCGTTGAATCCGCCTTTAAGCAGGGTATTAAATATACGCGCCTCCTTAAGACCGGTTTTACTGAGAATAACGGCTACCGGCAGGTCATCATCGCTACCCACGACATACGCGAGATAAACGTACTGGTCGCTGCACTTCGGCGCTTCGTTATCATCGCCAAATTTAGCATTGGGGCACTCCGGGCAATACCCGCCCGGCTCACCGATACCCTCAATCCGGTTACTGGACCGGCACTTCAGCGCCCTGTCCTCGAACAACGCCTTACCCTTGATAATCTCCGATTCGCGACTGATTAGCGGAATAAACAGCACTTCCTTGCCATAGTTCTCCGAAGTGACGGAGTTCATGAACTCCCCTTGCTTACCCAGGTCTTCCGACACCGCATCGCTAAGAGCCTGGAGCAATTGTAACCGGGGAATCGTGATATCCGACTGGTCTAACGCTCCGTGGGTCGGCACCTGCGCTTGTACGGTCGGCACCGCAGTAGACTGGGTTACCGTAACTTCATTGGTCTCTTTTTTAGCCATCTTAACTCCTCCTTAAATTTTTTTATATGAAATGGTAAGTACCATTTGATTTAGCCCCTTGCGCTTTAGCCCCTTGCGCTTTAACCCCTTACGCTTTTCAGTTGTAGTTAGTGCGTAATTAATCCAGGGGCTGACCGCAATCGGGGCAAACATTCAGCAGTGCGGCGCGAATTTTGCGGGCAGTGTTCGGGCTGTCAGCAAAATCAATAACTGTTGAACCATTATCGTTAACCAAAACATAAACAAACCAGTTATCACATACAGCCTTTTCAACCATTGGCATCCTTTTTACGATATCAGTAAGACTAACCACTTCACAAAAGCCATAGACACTGAGTTTAATGGCCTTCCCGCTCCTTGTCTTCCCGCAACTCGGGCACACATCGATTTGGGCGGCCTCGACCACCATTCCTGCTTCTTTAATAGCGTCACCTATTGACAGTTTAATACTGCGCCAGATTTGATCCTCATCGCGACTGCAGCGACCAAACACTTTGGCAAAGGCGCAGTAATCGCACCCGTTGGGGCCATGTTCCGTCATTAACTCCAGGCAGAACAGGCACTCAGGGATGTCCTTATCGCCGCCCGCGTACAATAATGCACTGTTGATTTTTTGCAGAGCATTCTTAACCG
Organism: uncultured Eubacteriales bacterium; assembly: GCA_964636895.1. Taxonomy (GTDB): domain Bacteria; phylum Bacillota; class Thermincolia; order Thermincolales; family CAZWUW01; genus CAZWUW01. The sequence goes on along the minus strand of CAZWUW010000027.1, from coordinate 10,421 downwards.
CTTCAAACCGCTTCGCCACGCTCTCCCAGCGCTCTTTGTCTCCGGCGCCGCCGGCTTCGGTCTCCCTCGTTTCACCGACTTTAAACATCAATTTTTCCCCCTTCTTTTATTTTCCAGGCCGTCAATGGATGCACCACATGCCCTACACGGAACCCATGCCTGCTGTTGCCCTTTTTTTGCACCGGCACCCTATTATGCCTTTCCAGGCACTGGCTGCAGGATATTAGCTGTCCGCTACTGTTGCAGTATCGCTGGAACGCCGGACAAAATGTATTCATTTGGTTTACCTCCTTAATGTTATTAGGGATTTTTACCTCCTTAATGTTGGTTTTCGGTGCGATAATATGGGTGAGAAGTTAAACGTTCGCAGAAGCTAATAAGTATTCAGGCCAGAAGAAACCCTCATCATTTAAGGTGTAAGTATTAAATTTCTCGTCAGGTGCTACCGCTTCCACCTCGTAAATTTCTCCAGCACGCGCCCTGACAATATCTTTAAATATCCCAAAATAATCTTCTTCCGGGTGCGGGTTATCAACCACCGTCACCTTATCGCCCACCTTAAACTTAGGCTCCAAATTCGTCACCGTCCCTCCCCTTCGCCGGTTATCCGGCATACTTCACCGTTAAAATATCTTATCAATAATCGTTGTTAGATATGCTGAATCCACCTTAAACTCAGGTTCCTCCTCCTGCCGGTTCTTAACATCCCTAATCACCTGCACAAAGTACGCCACATCCACCCCAACTAACTGGTCTTCCAGGACATTGACGTTCGTCAGGTCTAATTCGTTGAGCTGCATACACATTTTAAGATATTGCCCGGCGTTGATTGTCCAACCCCGCTCAATGAATTTCCGAGTCCGGATAATGGAACACAGTGGATACTCGGAGCCAACATATCGTAATTCCTTGGTCAAAATGGCCTCCAGGGCTTCCTTGGAGATTTCTAACTTTTTATCCTTAGAAGTCCAATAACCGGTGCAGTGAACAAAGTCATAGTTCTTATGTATCTCCTCAGGCTCCCCATAGAACCGGATAATCAGCTGCACTTTATTGGAGAGGGTAATCGCATTGGAGGACAAGAAAGTAGGGCAATACCGGGGCTTGTCCACTGGTTCCTTCTTGGGTTCTTCCTCTACAATGTCAATGTCCTCTGGTAACTCCTCGTCCTCCGGGAAGTCCCCGGCAACGCCTTTAGATTTAATGAAAATCTTTATTCTGCCACTTTCGGTTTCATCCACAATACTTGCCTTAATATCGGGCCGGGATGCGTTAAATTGCTCCACAAAGTACTCGGCAACCGCCAACACCGTTTGACTGTTGGTAAAGTAATAATCGAAGTCATTGACTTTTTCGTTCAAGAGCATGGAGACAATAGAGCCCCCGGTTATGATGCTATTCTGTTCTACCATTTTCCGGACCTCGGGGTTAGTGATGGACTCGCAGAAATCCTGGTGCTTTTTAGCCAAAATGGCACTAATGGTTTTTAGTTTCATGGTTTTGCGGTTTCCTCCTTAACGCTTTTTAGTTGTTATTGGTGTGGCATAAAAAACCGACTATTACCACTCCTTACTACCAAACTCCCCAAAGTACCGGTTAAAGTTCTTCAAGAAAAACTCTTTTTTGTTCTGTAAATCCCGCAGCTCCTGCTCTTTTTGCAGGACTTGCCGGTCCATAAGGTCGATAACAGTTCCTTTATTGAAGGGAACTTCGTGCAGCCCCGAATGAACAATCTCAACCTTTGAATCTTCGTTGTAATAGATATACTCGACCCTTGCCTCGTTGTAACTAAGTTCCAAGCAAGCTACAGTTATGGTTGGCTTGCTCTTGAAATTTTCAAACCCGATAATGATGCCTGGGTAAACTTTATCCTCGTCGTACTTCTTTTTAAGCACCTTTACAGGGTCGCCGACCCTAAATTCGTCAATCCGCTTTGCGGTACTTAAGTCCACCTCTAGCTTCACGCCGTTAATCTCAATAATTTTTTTGGTCTCCATAAATACATTCCTCCTTAATGTTATTAGGGGGACCCTTACCCCTTCCTGATACTGATATACGGTGTCGGGGTTACATCTACCCCCGGCGGCAGGTCGTCGCCGTTCTCCAGCCGCTCCTTCACCAGCGCATTAAGCCGCTTGGTCTCAAATTTTCGCTTAACCAGTTCGTCTGCGACGCCTTCCTCCTCAGCCCAGGAAACAAACTCTTCCTCGGACTCGGCCAGCACCTTGCAGTAAGTCCGCTCCGACCGGGTGAACGTCCCAAGTCCGTCAATTTTAACGGTCTTAACATCCTGGACCTCCATTAATTTGTGGGTTTCGCGCTCATAGGCTTTAAACGCGGCCTCTTTGTCGCTAAACATCTTTTTGGCATCGTCCTTCTCGTTCTTCAATTCGGCCAGTCGCACCAACCGCTCTTTAATCTTGATTGACAATCTAATTTCCTCCCCTTAAAGTTTCTAATACCAACCGCAGGACTTCCTGCTTCGCGGCCACCCGGTCAGGATACTCCGGAATGTATTTGTCCAGAATCTCCTCAACTTTAGCCGCGAAGGATTCAATATCCATTTAACTGACCTCCTCCTATTAGTTGTCGAACCAGAAAACAATTCTTACTTCCCCTGGTTTCCCTAGCCTCAATAGCTTTGGGATAGTATCAGACCAAAAACCACGACAGGTTTTGTAGTATGGTTGCTCCCATTCAACAAGGCAATAAGTGTGGGGGAGTTTAGCGTCAATAGCTTTAATGGCTTCGTGGCGACTTAATTCCTTTGTTGCAACCTCTTCAATCTTTCGAGACATTTCCTGCTCTGAAATTTTCTGGGCTAAGCCACCGCCAACATCACCGCACCACTCGTTAGGACTCTCGCCTTTACCTTTGTCCCATGAGCACCATTTATAGTAAGTTATTGCACCAACATATCCACGAAGTTTGGTCGTTTGTGTCCAGTCATAATCCAGCAATTCCTGTAAGGTAAAATAACTATGACTATGCCCATCACAACCATATTGTTCTGACTTTTTATTGATTTCAGGACTAACATCGTCTGGCAAACCCTTGGGCATTGCAATTGGAATAAAACCATTCCCGGTGTCACGGCCGGCAAAACCCCGACCATTCCGCACATTTGCTAAGATGGCAAACAAATTATAATTCTGGTTGTCATACGCCCAATCTGCTAGAGTCTCTTCAGGTTCATCAGCATATCTTCCGTAATAAGGATTCGGCCCCTTTACGGGCTCCCAAGTATCGTTAACATTTCTTTCTACATAAAAACGAACATCACAACCCATTTAACTCAATACCTCCATAATCTCATTTTTGGTTAACACCAGCCTAGCGGCATCCCCGGTTACCTCGTCAGATAATGCCTTTTTCCTGGCCAATACCTTAGCTATATGATGATCAATAGTTTCTTTCCCGTTGTAACGAGCTAATAGATTGATGTAGCAACAAGTACCCGTCTGACCAATCCGATGGATTCTCTTCTCCGCCTGACTTACCACGCCCCAAGAAAAATCCTTACTATAGAAGATCATCTTCCTCGCCGCAGTGAGCGTTAGCCCAAACCCCGCAGTGTTTATCTGACCGATAAACAGCGTATAATCGGGGTCGCTCTGAAACATGTTAACCGCCATTTGCCTATCCTCGGGCTTCACGTCCCCGTAAATCAGCACCGGTCGGCGTTCGGGGAACAGCTTATACAGTTCCAGAATCTCCTTAACGAACCGGCACATTATGACAACCTTTTCGCCACGGAACTCGCCATTGAGTAAGTCCTGTAAATATTTGGCCTTAGCGTTGCCGGGTATCCATGCAGCGCCCTCAGTCCCTGCGAGTACGCCCCCGGTAATCTGGGACAGTCTCAGCAACTGACTAAAGGCATTGGCCGCCTCGGACTGAATCTCCTCATTGGTCTTGTCTTTAAAGTAGGTATAGAGATAATTCTGCATTTCACTGTAGCACCGCTTTTGCTCGTCCGCCATTTCCAGGTCGTAATCATAGAAGGTTTGCTCCGGGAGGTTCAGGACCTCAGTGTCCAGCCGGCGCAGGCTAATCGTGTCCAGCCTATGCGTCAGTTCGTCCATGTTCTTATAATTCACAATCTGCCGCGCCCGCTTGTCCCGTGCCGCATGAACCCTCTCGGTCACACAGTACCGGTCAACGAAACTCCAATACGACTTACCGAGTATTCCGGGCTTCACATAATGCGCCAGACTAAAAACATCCTCCGGGCCACGCGGTGTCGGCGTGCCGGTCATCAGCAGAGTATAAGCAGGCTGCAAGAAGTACAAAGCCTTTGTAACCTGCGAATTAATGTCCTTTACACGGTGGGCTTCGTCTGCGATGAGACATTGTGAATTAACGATTTCCTGCAGTTCGGGGATGTGTAATCGCAGGGATTCATAGTTGATGATATAAAAGGTAAGTGAATCTGGATACCTGGTCTCCAGCTGGCATAGCCGCTTCTTTTTGCCCCCGTCAATAACGACCGACCGGGCAATCCCGCCGCTATGAATTTCAATCTCCTTGGCGAAGTTATACTTCAGTGAGGCGGGGCAAATAACCAGGACCCTTTGAAATGCTCCTCTTTGGTAGGCGTATAGACAGGCGTCAATGCTTTGTTTACTCTTCCCAAGCCCCATAGTGTCGGTTAATAGTGCGCCGCGCACAGAATTAATCTCCGTGTTTCCGATGCCCCACATTTTCAACACCCAGGCTACTCCCAGGACTTGGTGGTCATAGGGTTCAGTAGCCCAGTCATACTCCAGCTCCGGCACCTTCCCAGACTTTATCTCCATGGCTTCCTTGATCCGCTTATCCTCGGCATCCAGTACATTGATTATCTTCGGCGAAACCGCCAACCGTGGGATAGATTCCCTGAGCTTCTGTAGGCAGTGTTTAGATAGCGGATAGTCCCAGGCACCCGACTCTCTGTTGCGTTTGACCCCTGGGATTTGTTTTGCTGCTGCATCGTATTGCGCCGGGCAGCGGAGACGCATTCCGGGGGGCTGGAGGAGGGTTAAAACACAATCTCCTATTCCGCCACGCCCTCCTTTATGCACTTCAGAATAGCTGCACCCAATAACTTCCTGGACGTCTTATTCCGGCTGCGTCGCATCGCCAGTATAGCGATAACCAGAGTTTTCATCACTCCACGCCCCATCACTCCACGCCCCCTTCCGGCCAAAGCCCTGCCTCTTTAAACGCTTCTGTCCGGCATTCAGCGCAGGTTTGCGAATCGTCGCACCGGTCCTGTAGTCCCAGCCGGCTGGGGCAGATAGTTTCACTGCTTTTCAATACAAAGCTGATAGCGTTTTTAATAAACGTGTCCTTATCCATAAAAATGTGTGTCGCCCCCTTGATCGAAGGAATTAAACCTCCCTATTTTTCTTTTCCAAAAACCCTTCTTCCGTTATTTCGGGATTCTTTTTTCTGGCTTCATGGAACCCCGTATGCAGTCCCACCGCGGGGAATATAAACAGGTTATCCGGTACATTGTTATCCTTGACCTTATCCCGGTGATGCACCACCTCCTCCGAATTTAACTCCCGGCCAAGCATTTCCTCGGCCACTAACAAATGCTCCAGGACGTAACCGTGCTTATCTGCTAACCTGTGGCCGGGATTCCATATATAAACATACCCCTTGCTGTGATAAGTCCGACCACCGCGCCAATTGGGGTTATCCGCCCCCGAACCGTGGCGAAGATGCTTTTTGTTAGCCTCTTGGCTGCAGCTTAATTTACAGTATTTCCGCCGCTTTTCTTCTTTTCGGGGCACAGAAAAAAGGTGAAGACAATTACCACAGAGTTTTAAAACTGTTTTAGTTGCTCCCACCTCCCCAGAAATGTTATTAATAGGTCTTTGACCCCGGCATCATTACCCCTCAATCAGGTCAGTCACCTGGCAACCCAGCGCCTTGGCGATACCTGCCAGGGTGGCTAAGTTTGTATTTCCGCCAGTCTCAATATCACTTATTGTTTGCTGACTTAGTCCGGTCATTTCAGCCAAAACCCGCTGACTTATTTTTTTTGTTTTTCTGACCTGCCGCAGATTGATTTTAAACATTATCACAACTCCCTTTTTGTGTGCCGCCTCCCTGTCTACACTTTTCAGTTGTAGGTAGTGGAAAAAGATAAGGCTTACGCCCCTTGCTTGTTTCCTGATTCTCATGTTACCACTTTCAGTTGTAATCGTCAATGGTTTAGTGCAAGAAGGTTTTACCGACTTTTCGACAAACCACTACAAGCCAGAATATTCAGAAAAAACAAAAAAAACAATTGACAGTTGTGATAAAATTGATATAATAAAATAGAATATGTTTTCAATTATAGAGGAGAGGTACCAATAAAAATGAAACGGATTTTGGATGATAAAATAAAAAAAGGCAGAACCCTAGACGACATTTTCCCTGTCAGACTGAGAGAACTCCGGGAAACCCGTGGACTGAGCACCACGGAACTGGGGATTAAAGTAAACAAAACCCAGCAGTTTATATCCAAGCTGGAGCGGGGCATCAAGAACGGCGGGGCCAGACCGTCAATGGAAACCATAGAGGATATCGCTAACGCACTCAACGTAAAAATATCTTACTTTTTTGAAAACAACCCCTCCATTGGCACGCAAATGCCGCTGGACGTACTGCTCAAAAATTACGACATTGAAATCCGTGACTGGCTGACCCAAGAGGCCAAGGATGCCTACATCATGTTTGGCAAAAAAGCTCAGGATGCCGGACTGACCGAGGAAGAAGTCAATTCACTGTCCGAAGAAGATTTAAAGTCAATTGCTGAACTCCTGAAGCGGCACAAGGGCTGAACTGCCCCAAATACATTAAAACCCAAACCGATACGACAAAAGCAGATAACATGTGTCGAAATTCTTCGAGCGAAATAGCTTGAAGGTTTTTTTTTTGATTGTTATAATTAATACAAGCAACAAACTAATGTTCGCCGAACAAGGGGGAGATGTATTTTGGGCGCATCACAGGATGAGGATTTTACACAGACTGAGTCGGCATCAATTGTGGCTATGCTTTATAAGTTTATTGAATTTTGGAAAAACGGCGATGAAGCCCCGACTTTTTGCCCAAGCTCCGTTGGTCTTAAGGATAGTTGCTCCGACAGTTGTAAGAATTGTAAACAAAAAGCATTGACTGAATTAGGGGAAAAACTAAATCTGCGATTATGAAAAAAAAGGACACTCAGCGAGTGTCCTTTTTTGGCGGGTACGCCCAGCATGGGCGTCATTCTTTAGGGTGAAAGTCCCGAACGGGGGCTGGCGAGCGCCTACCGTTAGCCAAGGGCAAAGGTGTCCGTCGTGAGGCGGAATCTAAAGGAAGCCGGAGGCAAACGCTTGACCCGAGGTATACAAACCCAATTCGAGGCTGTTGCAGTCGGATGAGCCACCACGCCATGGCAAAGTCCTAAGCCGCCAAAGGCTGTGGCAGTAAACTTGGGCGGGTACATGAGCGGAAAGATGACGCTCTTATCTGGGGAGGCCTGTAGGTAAGCCAAGTAACTTGGTAACCATGCTCGCAAGGGTATGCTGAACCTGCAGGAGTCAGCCGAGGCCATAGTACGGAAGTAGGGGACGCCCGAAACCGGAAGGGCCGAACTCAAAGGAGAGAAGAAACGATGCGTTCGAGAGAAGAGCAAAGAAAGCAGAAAACTTCATATGAAGGCTCACGGCAAAAGGTAGCGGTGAAACCGCAAGGATATGCCGGAGCGCCGAGTTCTTCACCGGCACAAGTCGCCAAATCTTCTCGCGGGGACCAAATCGACTTGTTGGAGAGAGTGCTTGAACGGAACAATCTTAGGATGGCGTACAAGCGGGTGGTACAGAACGGAGGAGCCCCCGGCGTAGACGGAGTGACAGTAGAACAGCTACAAGCTCACCTGTGGGAACGCTGGGAAACAGTAAAAGCAGAGCTTCTAACGGGAACCTATAAACCGAATCCCGTCAAACGGGTGGAAATCCCCAAACCCGGAGGCGGAATCAGGCTACTGGGAATACCGACGGTAATGGACCGCTTAATCCAGCAAGCCCTTCTGCAAGTGATGACACCCATATTTGACCCAGAATTTTCCCCAAGCAGCTTTGGCTTTAGACCGGGGAAACGAGCCCATGACGCTGTAAAACAGGCGCAGATGTACATTAGAGAAGGCCATAGGTGGGTAGTGGACATGGACCTGGAGAAATTCTTTGACCGGGTTAACCACGATGTTCTGATGTCGAGGGTGGCCCGTAAGATAGAGGACAAGTCTATCCTGAAACTTATCCGGGCCTATCTAAATGCAGGAGTAATGGAGCAGGGAATCACCAAAGCCACCACTGAGGGAACTCCGCAGGGTGGCCCAATGAGCCCTTTACTTGCAAATATCCTGCTGGACGACTTGGACAAGGAACTAACCAAGCGTGGTCACCAATTCGTCCGCTATGCGGACGATTGTAATATCTTCGTCAAAAGCAGACGGGCAGGAACTAGGGTCATGGAGTCAGTCACGAGCTACGTAGAAGGCAAGTTAAAGCTTAAGGTGAATTCGGACAAGAGTGCAGTAGACCGTCCGTGGAAACGAAAGTTTCTGGGATTTAGCTTCCTGGCAAAAAGAGAGGCAACAATACGGTTAGCACCCAAGACCCTAGAACGGTTCAAAGACCGTATCAGGGAGATTACTTCCCGCACCAAACCATTAGCCATGGAGGAGCGAATAGAGAAAATCAATCGCTACTTAATGGGCTGGATTGGCTACTTTCAAATCGCCTCTGCCAAAACACACTGTGAGTCACTGGACGGCTGGATACGCCGGAGATTGCGAATGTGCCTTTGGAAGCAATGGAAGAAGCCGGGAACCAGACTGAGAAAATTAAAGGGACTGGGAGTACCGGAAGGGGCGGCACATAAGATGGCGAACAGCCGTCGCGGCCCATGGGAAATGGCCCGAAACACAAACAACGCCCTTGATACCTCCTACTGGAGAAATCAAGGGCTGAAAAGCTTGCTTGTTCGTTATCTTGAGCTTCGTCAACCTTTGGGAACCGCCTAGTGCGGACCCGCATGCTAGGTGGTGTGAGAGGTCGGGGGCTAGTCGCCCCCTCCTACTCGATGCTACCGGGCTATCGCCCCCTCAGATTGCGGGCTACCGGGCTATCGCCCCCTCAGATTGCGACTCACCGGGCTATCGCCCCCTCAGATTGCGACTCACCGGGCTATGGTCCCTCATTGCTTCGGCCAGGTCGGCATTGTCCAAGTGAGTGTAAACACCAATCATCTTCCTTGTTTTGTGACCCATTATTTTCATAATGTACTGGTCCGGCACTTTAGCCCGAACCATTTCTGTGCCGAACGTATGGCGAAATGTGTGCGGCCCCATTTTGATGCCCTTTATGCCAGCGCGTTTGCAGGCTTTGACTATCACCTGCCTAACCCCGGAATCGGTTAGCGCCGCTCCCCGGTAAGTAGGAAACAGCGGCTCCCCTTCGGCGTAAAATTCCCGCTGCCTTTTCCTGTTCAGCCAGCGTCGCAACACCTTTAAAAGCTCATCGTCTGTCAGCGGTATGCTCCGAATCTGGCGGTTTTTAGTGTGCCTCAAAATCAAATAATAATCGCCACCGATAACCTGCACATCTGTATCTAATATTTGTATCATTTCCCCGACACGCATGCCGGTGCCGTATAAAGTGCAAATCATCGCATAGTTACGCAGTCCGCAGAAGGAATTATCAAACTGGTCAAGTATAGCGTGAACCTCATTGGGCTCCAATATCTTAATCGGCTTTTCATCTTCGGTCAGCTTGCTTATCCCGGCCATCGGATGCAGGGATACATGCTGTTTTTCATAGCACCACGAAAAAAACGCCGACATGGACCGTAATCGCTTATTTATTGTAATCGGACTGAGCTTCCTGTTTTGCGTTCCCAGCATCGGATGCTCACAGTCTTTATTAAGGCACCAATCGATGTATTCCAGTATTAATTTTTCAGACACGTCAGAAACGCTGTAAACGCCACCCTGTGCCGCCCAGTCGATGAAGTAAGACACATCTACCCCATAGGTCGTTATGGTGGCTTCACGCTTATTTTCGCGCCGCTTGTCCTGTTTAAATTGTTGCAGCAAGGCTGCTATGTTTTCCCCGACCGCTACCCGGATTTTGTATTTATTAAGATGTGCCAATTTCTTTTGCCCACCTCCTAATGACACGGAGACTGAACATCTTCGTGTTATTAACTTTTATTCAATTCAACAGAAACCCAGTCACATCAACCCCTTCCACTAAAAAGTCCTCCGCTCCGCAACTTGTCCAACAATGCTGCAAAAATAAAAAGGCTCTGCGTTTAATCACCGCAAAGCCTTATGGCTGTAAGTATGGTGCCACGGGACGGAATCGAACCGCCGACACGAGGATTTTCAGTCCTCTGCT
>CAZWUW010000026.1:0-33631 GCA_964636895.1 uncultured Eubacteriales bacterium | reverse complement strand
AGTATTTTCAATGACTCCGGGCTATTAAGATTCTAAATGTGCTGCAAAACTAGGGTATGCTGCCGAGCTGCATCAGTTCAGGCGTTATTGCCATTATCCTGAAATTGTACAGGGGGTGGCAATATTTTTTTCTGGTATAATTAGGCGGGGCGATGTATACAAGTTAAATATATGATTGGCTTTACTCAGTTGACGGCTATCGAGAAATATGATAATTTTAAACTGTAAGTAAAGATTGCAGACATATATTGCCTTTGGGGGGGCGAAGCGGCATGACTGTGAAAATAGGAATACCAAGGGCGTTAGCCTATTACGCATATTATCCTCTATGGAAAACGTTTTTTGAAGAATTGGGCATGGAAGTGGTGACATCCCGATTAACTACCAAGGGTATCTTGGATTGCGGAATCAGGGAGACCGTTACTGATGCCTGTGTGCCCATTAAGCTTTTTCACGGGCATGTGCTGGATATTAAAGACCGGGTGGATTACCTGTTTATTCCACGGTTGGTAAGTGTAAACAAAGAGGCAATGGTTACTTTTTGCCCGAAATTTTTGGGGCTGCCCGATATGATAAAATCTTCTTTATCAGGGTTGCCCCCTCTTATTGATGTCCGGGTTGACCTTAAGCAGGGGAAATGTGCATTGCTAAGGGTTTGCTATCAAATTGGCAAACAGCTTGATAAAGCTATTTGGCCGATATTGCGGGCTTATCGTAAAGCCCTGCGGATTCATCGATGCTATTTGGACTTATTGGCCGGACAAAAAACACCGGTTGAGGCTTTGGCATTGATCGATGGGGAAAAACCTCAACCGATTGATGAGGCTAAAACCGACCTTAAGTTTGCCATATTAGGTTTTCCTTACACTGTGTATGACCGGTTTGTAAATGTTGATCTGGTGGAAAAACTGCGGCAATTGGGTGTGCAAGTATTAACCACGGAGATGATACCGCCTGGGGATTTGTTGCGACAAGCGGCTAAACTGCCGAAGAACCTGTTTTGGACCTTCAGCAATCAAGTCATCCGGGCTGCTCTCTATTACCTGGACCATACGCCGGTGGATGGCATTATACATATTACGGCTTTTGGCTGCGGGCCGGATGCCATGGCCGATAAGATTATTGAATTAGAGGCTAAGCAGCGCGGGAAGGTACCCTTTCTGAGCATCACGATTGATGAACATACCGGGGAAGCCGGACTGTTAACGCGTCTGGAAGCTTTTGTAGACATGTTAAGGCTCAGGAGAGAACTGACATGAAAATTACTTTTCCATATATGGGGACCTCGCATATTGCTTTCAAAATGCTAATCAACGGGCTTGGTCACGAGGCCGTAGTCCCACCCCGGCCGAGTAAACGCACACTTAGTTTGGGGACTCAGTATTCGCCGGAGTTTGCCTGCCTGCCTTTTAAAATTTTGTTGGGAAGTTACCTGGAGGCCATTGAACAGGGGGCTAATTCGGTTATTACCTCCGGAGGTGTCGGACCTTGCCGGGCTGGTTGGTATGGTTATCTGCACCAGAAAATACTGCAGGACCTCGGTTATGATACGAAAATTATCGTAATGGAATCCCCCTACCGTTATCCCTGGGACTTTTGCAAAAAAGTTAATTCGGTGATTTCACCGGCCGGTGTTTCCTGGTGGAGTTTTCTACAGGTATTCAAAAGGGCATGGGAAAAGCTTAAAGTGCTTGATGAAACGGAGATTATCTCCCACCGGGTGAGGCCGTATGAAATTAATAAGGGTGATACCACAAAGGTGTTTAATCAATGTCTGGAAATTATTGATGCCGCTCATAGTCTGCCGCAAATCCGCGCAGCCAAGGAAGAAGCCAGTCGTTTATTACATGCTGTCCCTCTTGATAAAAGCCGGAAACCACTGAAGATCGGGATAATTGGGGAAATATATGTGGTGCTGGAACCATTTGCCAACCTGGATATGGAGACCACATTGGGCGAGATGGGGGTAGAAACGCATCGCTCTATTTATCTCACTGATTGGACAAGGGAAAACACATCTTTTGAGGGCGAGCACGATGCTTTACGGGCTGCAGCGCCGTATTTGTCTGAACTTGTCGGTGGTCATGGCATGCAAAGTGTCGGCAATACTGTGTTATATGCCAAAAATGGTTTTGCCGGGGTTGTTCAATTGGCACCCTTTACCTGCATTCCGGAGATTGTAGCCAAACCTATCCTGGCGCGGGTAACTCGGGATTATGATATTCCGGTGTTGACGGTTTTTCTGGATGAACAGACTGGGAAAGCCGGTCTGCAAACCCGTTTAGAGGCATTTGTTGATTTATTGGATCAAAAACGGATTACAGCGGAGGTAGTCGTATGACAGGTTATTTAGGGATAGATGTCGGATCGGTAAGCACTAATATGGTAGTTATTAGTGAGGATGATGAGGTATTGGTGAATCTCTACATCCGTACCATGGGCCAGCCTATTAAAGCGGTGCAGCAGGGGTTGAAGGATGTTGCCGGTCAACTAGGGGAAATAATTATCGCGGGTGTTGGGACCACCGGCAGCGCCCGGCACTTGACCAGTGTACTGGTGGGTGCCGATGCCGTGAAAAATGAAATTACTGCTCACGCTGTGGCGGCCTCTCGAATGGTGCCTAACGCGCAGACTATTTTTGAAATCGGCGGCCAGGATTCCAAAATTATTTTGCTGCGGCAAGGCGTGGTCACTGATTTTGCCATGAATTCAGTATGTGCAGCCGGCACCGGGTCATTCCTGGATCAGCAGGCAGCCCGTTTGAATATTCCCATTGAGGATTTTGGCGGCCTGGCCTTACAGGCTAAAGCACCGGTACGGATTGCGGGCCGGTGTTCGGTTTTTGCGGAGTCGGACATGATTCATAAGCAGCAGCTTGGCCACAATACTCAAGAAATTATTGCCGGGTTATGTGAAGCATTGGTTCGGAATTACCTGAATAATGTGGGTAAAGGTAAAGAAATCATACCACCGGTTGTTTTTCAGGGGGGCGTGGCAGCCAACATAGGAATAAAAGCAGCTTTTGAAAAAGCGCTGGGGATGGAGGTTATTATCCCCCGGTATTTTGATGTTATGGGGGCTATCGGTGCCGCAATAATATCCAGAGAGGCCGTTAAAAAGGCCGACCGAACAAATTTTAAAGGATTTGACGTCTCTGATTTTGATTACAAAGCCGGAAGTTTTGAGTGCAAAGGCTGTGCTAACCTCTGTGAAGTTATTGAGATTGCCCATGATGGTCAGGTTATAGCCCGCTGGGGTGACCGTTGCGGAAAATGGGAATCTCTTGCTGGGTGACGATGTGCATAAGGCAACCCTTGTCCGGAAACAATTATTACCAGATTGTAAGCGGAAGGGGTTTTTTTTATGCGTATTTCTTTTCCTCATATGGGTAATCTGGGTATTGCCCTGGAAGCTGTTTTTAAGGAACTGGAGGCTCAGGTTGTAGTGCCGCCGCCCATTTCTCAGAACACTATAAAGATAGGTGTCAGGCATACGCCGGAGGGCTGTTGCTTGCCTTTTAAGGTGGTAGTGGGAACGTTGACCGAGGCTTTAAACAGTGGGGCGGATACCATTATTATGCTAGGCGGGGCCGGGCCATGCCGTTTTGGATATTTTGGACATTTGGCGGAAACCATATTGCAGGATCAGGGATATGTTTTTTCCACCATTGTTTTGGAGGGTGACAGTATCACACAACAGGTCGGTGCACTGCGCCGGGAGCTGGGGGTATCCCGCCGGGCGGCATTGCGGGGGCTCTGGCTGGGTTGGTTGAAGCTTTGCGCGATAGATAAAATTGAACGGCTGGTTCATTTGGCCCGGCCGGTAGAACAGAAAGCGAGTGCTGTGTCGGTGGTTTACCGGCTGGGCGTGGAAAAAGTGAGGAATGCCCGGCTGCCGGATGATATCCGGCGGGTGGTGGATGGTGTAGAACAACAGTTGTCTAAGATTGGATCGGCGACCGGCGGGTTACGGGTAGGACTGGTAGGAGATATTTATATGTTGTTGGAACCATTTGTTAATCATGGGTTGGAGGAAACACTGGAAACTATGGGCATTGCTACACACCGGTCAATTTATATCAGTGACTGGGTGGCGCAACACTTGTGGCCATATAAGAACAGATGTTATTTAAATGACCTGCTGGCTACAGCCGCGCCGTATCTGAGTAGTGCGGTTGGCGGCCACGGGTTGGATACGGTAGCTAATACAGTGCGTTATGCCCGGGCCGGATACGACGGGGTGATCCATATTCTGCCACTTACATGTATGCCTGAAATTGTAGCCCAGAGTATCTTGCCAAAGATAGCAAAGGACTATGATATTCCGGTGCTGACCCTGGTTTTGGACGAACATGCCAGTTCCACCGGTGTTTTGAGCAGGATTGAGGCTTTTGTTGAAATGCTGCGCTGCCGTCAAAAGAAAAAACACCGGTATTTTATGGCGGCAAACGCGTTGACCGCGAATATGCTTGACAAATCCGGCCGGGCGAGATAAAATAAAGCTTGCAAACATACCCTACCCTGGAGGGGTAGGTCGTTGGGGGCGGTCGGATGGTGGTTAAGAATAAAAAGGATGTTCTTCCCCGGCTAAAAAAGATTGAGGGCCAGGTTCGCGGGATCCAGCGGATGATTGAGGAAGACCGGTATTGTGTAGACATTTTGATACAAATTGCCGCGATTAGGGCGGGCATAACCAAAATTGGCATAGCTGTTTTGGAAGGGCATACCAGAGGTTGTGTAGCCAAGGCTATTCAGGATGGTAAGGGTGAAGAATCAGTAGACGAATTAATGGATATTCTTTTAAAGTTTGTAAAGTGACAGAAGATTACTCCACAAACAAAGGAAGGAGCGGGCGTTATGCGCTTGCTCCTTCTTTTGTCTGTGCTCTTTATCGGGTGAGATTACCCAAATTTAAGTCAATTGGTTTAAATTACCAAAAGGATTTGGGTCAAATAATATCGAATAAATTACCAATACAAGCCAATATTCGGGAGGTGTTGGCGAGTAAGGAAAATAATGATAAAGAGGAGGGAATTATGACCGGTAGAAAGAGTTTGCGCAGTACTATTCTTGTTACCGTACTGGTTACCATTTCTCTGATCCTTTTTATACCTACGGCTATTGCCGCAGGTGAGCCGGATTACGTAATTTATGAGGTTCAGGCCGGTGAATCTCTATGGCTCATTAGCCGGAAATTTGAAACAACGGTAGAGACCATAAAAAAGTTAAATAAGCTTACTTCTATTCAGATTGTACCCGGTCAGGCATTGAAAGTACCAAAACTTAAAATTTTCACCGGGGTTTTGCCGGAAGCAATAGAATATGTTGTAAAACCGGGAGACAGCCTATTTGTCATTGGACAAAAATTTGCCGTTAGCGGGACTAAAATAAAGGACGCTAACGGGCTGCAAGGCGCCACTATCTATGCCGGCCAAACGCTGAGGATTCCCCTGCCGCCGCAAAAAAGCTACACGGTCGGGAATGGGGATACTTTGTTCCTTATTGGGCAGAGATTCAATACTACGATTGACATGCTAGTGGCAGCAAATGGGTTAAACTCTACAAGTTTATGGGCAGGTCAGGTTCTTTTTGTGCCTGCTGCTGGCAATACCACTAGCATTCAGCCGCCCAGCCGGGGCAGCCGACCGCAAGATAGTGTTGACCAGTCCCCGGAGATACCGGATAATGGTGGACCAGCCGGTGGGAGTTGGGGTGAAATTCCACAAGGGGTGGTGCTTCACCGTATACAAACCGGGGAAAGCCTGTGGGCAATTGCCAATCGTTACAATACAACAGAGGCGGCCATTATAGCTACTAATCATCTGGAGACTAAGCTGACTATGGTTAATCAGCCGCTATTTGTCCCGCAAAACAGTGACCAGTCTGTTACTATTCCCTATCCGATCGCATCTGGGAAAAATGGGTTTGGTGAACTAATGGAATGGGAATTTGCATCCTGGATATTAGATACATATAATACGGCTACCCTGCAAGACCTGGATACAGGTAAATCTTTTAAGGTACGTCGGTTGGGCGGCTCTAATCATGCTGATATGGAACCGGTAACAGCCGTTGATACCGCAATCATGAAAGAAATCTACGGCGGACAATGGAGTTGGACCAGGCGGGCAGTGCTTGTTTTTGTGGATGGCAAGGTTATTGCCGGGTCAATGGCCGGCATGCCGCACAGCATTAAAACAATTAACGACAATGAATTCCCCGGTCATTTTGACTTGCATTTTTTGAACAGCAGAAACCATTTTAATAATGCTATTGAGCCCGAGCACCAAAAGGCCGTGCAAAAAGCAGCGGGAAATTAAAAGCTTAACACAAATGGTCAATGGCTGTGCGCTATTGACCATTTACATTTTTACATGAACCCTAACAGCATAATCAAAAAGAAACCGAAGATGCCACCGACGGTGGAATAGTTGGGGTGGCGGCGACGGGACTCCGGCAATAGCTCATTATAGATGATATACGTCATGGCCCCGGCTGCAGCGGCCAGTAAAACGGCAATAAAAGAGGCGGACAGGTCAACCAGCAGCAGCCCCAGAAATGTGCCTAAAGGCGTAAACATACTAACTGCAACATTGGTGGCGATTACCCGGGTGGCTGAAACGCCTCCCATGCGTAATGGTGTGGTGGTAGCCATGCCCTCGGGGATGTTATGAAGACCTATGGCTAGGGCGATAAGCAAACCAAGATGCTGTTTGGCGGAATAGCCGGCAGCAATGGCAAAACCTTCAGGCAGGTCATGCAGGGCGATGCCAATGGCAATCAGGTAACCCATTTTAAGCCAGCGGGCGTTGGGGTTAATAACATCTGAACCGGTTCGGAAAAATTGGCAAAGCACTACTTCCAGAATGAGCATTAAAATAATGCCTAGGCTAAAGCCCATTAATGTTTGGCGTAAGGTTCCGAATTCCATGGCGGTGGGGATCAGGTCCAACAGGATAACCCCCAGCATTATTCCGGCAGCCATACCGAATAGGACGGATAAGGTTCTTTGGCCTGGTTTACCGAGAAATATAACTATTATTGCACCCAAGCAGGTAGCCAACCCGGCGACTATACTGTAAATATAGATTTCGGACAAGTGTGGCACCACCTTTTTGACACATACTAAAATTTATGCTGCCACCGGGCAATTATTACATATCGCCAGTTATGCCGGCATATGATTTTAACACCTGGGAGGTGTGTTTATGATTATAGGGATTGTGAAAAAAGACTTATGTAAAAAGGCTGTTGTTTTTTATGTTTTTATTTTGCTGGCTGGATTAGCCATATTTGTGGTGAAAAATTAAATATTTTTGAAAAAATTTTCCGATAAACTAATCATATGAAGGAATTTAGGGGATTTTGTCGAAGTAGGAAAAATAAATGGCTATTTTTAGAAATAGTGGTAACTTTATCTCTGACGGCGCTAACTTATCGAAAGGTAGGGGCGTAAAGCCGTGGGTCTAAAGCTAGTAAGCTGTGACTGCCAGGTTGCCGGGGGGGTGTTTTTATTAGTACTATTCCTCCCTGAAATCCGGCAAGGGAGGAATTTTAATAGGGGGTTATTAGCGTGAGTGAGCAGATAATTGTTAATGAAAAGCAGTTTGTGGTTTTCAAACTGGGCAGGGAAACTTACGGACTTGATATTGCGGCAGTCCGGGAAATCATTACCATGCAAACCATTACCGAGGTACCCCGAACAATGGAGTATGTGGAAGGGGTAATAAATTTGCGGGGGCGGGTAATTCCGGTATTTAACCTGCACAAAAAGTTTGGCTTGCAAGCTGATATGTTTACCCGCTCCACAAGGATTGTGGTGGTAGAAGTGGAAGGAAATACAATTGGCATGGTAGTAGACGGTGTCTCGGAGGTGCTGCGGATTTCAGGTGATATTGTGGAACGTCCCAGCTCCATTCTTACCGATATTGACACTGATTATTTGGCGGGCGTGGCCAAGCTTGATGAACGTCTGGTTATTCTGTTGGATTTGGAAAAAGTGCTGAGCAGAGAAGACCATTCCATGCTTGAAAATATTAGCTAAGCAAAAAAATTATGGCGGGAGGGAGACCATGGGATTAAATCTTGATGCTTCTCCGGAAGAACTGAAAATATTTCTTGAAGAAGTTGAAGAGCATTTGCAGACACTTGAAGAGGACTTGGTAAAACTTGAGAAGGAAGAGGAAAATGCGGATTTGCTGCAGGAAATTTTCCGGGCATCGCATACGCTAAAAGGGTCGTCGGCAACTCTTGGTCATCACCGGATGGCAAACCTGACCCATGCCATGGAAAACATCCTGGACAAGCTTCGCAAACAGCAGCTAACGGTGTCTAGTGGTCTGATGGACGTGTTGTTTGAAAGCCTTGATCACCTACGGGTATTAAAGGATGAAATTGTTAATGATGAAGAAAGCGATATAGACCTTGATGATATTTTGCCAAAACTGGCTGCTGCTGCACAGGGAGAAGCAGCACCGGACAGTGGTTCACTGCCGGAGGTCGCTGCCGGCAAGGTTCGGGATCAGGTGTTGCTGTCTTTTGAAGAGAAAGACATCGTACACAAAGGTATAGAGGAAGGTAGACACGCTTTTGTCATTAATTTGTATTTGGATGTTGAGATAGAAATGGTTTCGGTGCGTTCTTTTGTTACTTTAATGGCGCTGGGCGAATGGTGTGAAGTGGTTGCCTCCAAACCCAGTCAGGACGAAATTGAAAAGGAACAGGCCGGCCAGGATTTAAGCGCCGTCGTTTTGACTGCCGAAGAGGCAGGACGGCTAAAAGAGCTGATAGAAACCCTGCCAAATGTATCGGCAGTTGAGGTTATCCATTACAGTGATGAGCTGACCGGGGCAAAAAGCGGCGAGTCCGATGCGGCTCAAGAAGTCCCGCCCGCTACGCTGCAGGAAGACCTGGTTAAGGTAAACGTTGCGGAAAAAAGCATGGTCAAACCGGGGGAAAAAGAAAAGGCGGCATCTGTTAATGGGAGTAATTCCTCTATAAAGAAAAGCAACCGCACGGTGCGGGTTGATGTTGATCTGCTGGACAGCCTGATGAATCTTGTTGGTGAGCTGGTTATTGACCGGACCCGACTGTTTCAGATTTTAGGCCATGTTGAGTTACTGGATGAGATGGATGAGGTTTCGCAGGAGCTAGGTCGAACCTCCATCCATATCGGAAGGGTGACTACACAACTACAGGAACAGATTATGAAGGCCCGGATGCTGCCGGTTGAAAGCCTATTTAACAAGTTTCCGCGGATGGTTCGGGATTTATCCCATAAAGCAGGTAAGCAGATTGATTTTATTATGACCGGTCAGGAGACGGAGTTGGACCGTTCGATTATCGAAGAGATTGGCGACCCGTTGATTCACTTATTACGTAATGCTGTAGACCATGGTTTAGAATCCCAGGAGGACCGGATAGCGGCTGGTAAAGACCCGGTGGGACGATTAAAGCTTTCCGCCTTTCATGAAGAAAACCATATCATAATTACTATCACCGATGATGGCCGCGGGATTGATGCGGAACTGGTAAGGCAAAGTGCTGTGAAAAAAGGCCTTTTATCGGAGGAACAGGTCAAGCGGCTCGGTGACAAGGAAGCGGTTAATCTGATTTTTGCTTCCGGTCTTAGTACAGTTAAAAAGGTGACGGATGTTTCCGGTCGGGGTGTCGGTATGGATGTAGTGCGGAACAATATCGAAAAAATTAATGGAGCGGTAGAAATAAATACGGTTATTGGCAAGGGTACCGAGTTTAAAATTAAGCTCCCCCTAACATTAGCCATTATTCGGGCGCTGTTGGTTTCATTAAACAATTATGTTTATGCCATTCCGCTGTCCTCGGTAACGGAAACTATTCGTATGCGCGGCACACAAATCGAATATGTCAATAATCAGGAAGTTATTCTGGTTCGGGGCAAAGTATTGCCATTATTCCGGATGGAACAGATATTTGGTTTCCGGCAACGGGAGTCCGCACTTAATGATAAATTATTTGTGGTTGTGGTCAATGTGGCCGGTCAGCAAATGGGCATTGTAGTGGATTCGCTGGTAGGTGAACAGGAAATTGTTATCAAGAGTCTGGGTAAGTATATTGGTGATGTCCGGGGGATTTCCGGCGCCACCATTCTCGGGGATGGTAATGTTGCCCTGATAGTGGATGTGTCGAACTTGGTAAATAAAGCGGCGTCTTAATTCTATACAAGGTTGATTATTAAAAAGGCACCAAATTTTAAACGGTTTGGGAGGGGAAGAAGGATGGCGAAGGTTTTGCTTGTTGATGATGCTGCTTTTATGCGCATGAGGTGTGCAAAACTGCTAACGGAAAACGGTTACGCAGTTGATGAGGCTGAGAACGGTCAGGAAGCCTTGGAAAAATATCAGAAAATTAAACCGGACCTGGTATTAATGGACATTACCATGCCGATAATGGACGGGTTGACGGCAGTAGCGGAAATAAGAAAGGTGGACCCGGAGGCCAAAATTGTTATGTGCAGTGCTTTAGGTCAGCAAAATACAGTAATGGCTGCAATCAAGGCGGGTGCGAAGGATTTCATTGTCAAACCTTATCAACCGGAGAAGATACTGGACACCATTAAACGCTTTATAGACTAAATCCCGCTAAATGCGGTGGAGCGGGAGGAAATTGAATGACCAGAAAAATTGATGTTCTGGTAGTAGATGATTCCGCATATATGCGTAAAGTAGTTACCAATATATTGCAGGCGGATGAAGAAATTTTTGTTGTGGATACCGCCAGAGACGGCCTTGACGCATTGGAAAAAATCAAGAAATGGAAGCCGCAGGTAGTTACGCTTGATGTGGAAATGCCGCGCATGGATGGCTTAACAGCTTTACAGAAAATTATGCAGGAATGCCCTACTGCTGTTATAATGCTGAGCTCACTGACTCACGAGGGTAGCGAGACCACCATTAAGGCGCTGACATTAGGGGCCGTTGATTTCGTGCCTAAACCTTCGGGGGCCATCTCCCTTGACATTGCCAAAGTAAAAGAAGATTTAATAGCTAAAATAAAGGTTTGTGCGCGTGCGGCTTTAAGAAACGTGCGGTTTGCCGCACCTATATCGGGGGAAAAGATAGTCCGGCCGACGGGTACTGTTTCACTTGGCGGGTCACCTAATAAACTTGTTGTTATTGGTAGTTCCACCGGTGGGCCCAATGCTTTACAGCAGGTAATACCCAGACTTCCCGGGAATCTCCCGGCCGCGGTATTAATCGTACAACACATGCCGGCCGGGTTTACTGCCTCACTGGCTAACCGGATGAATGACATTTCCGCTTTAGCGGTAAAAGAGGCCGCGGAAGGTGATGTTTTGCGTACCGGTCAGGTATATATCGCTCCCGGCGGCTACCATATGGTGCTAAATAGCAAGCAGACGATCTCCCTTAACACCGATTCCCCGGTACACAGCGTGCGACCGGCCGTAGATGTTACCATGGAGTCGGTGGTTGCCAATTTTAAAGGGTCTTTGGTGGGTGTAATCCTTACCGGCATGGGTTATGATGGCGCAAAGGGAATGGCGGCTATTAAAAGAGTCGGAGGGAACACTATTACTCAGAACGAAGCCACTTGTGTAGTTTACGGGATGCCCAGAGTGGTGGTGGAAATGGGAAAAGCAGATAAAATAATGCCTATTACCGAAATCGCCCAGGGAATTTCAGATATGCTTTAGTATTATAAAAAGACGAGGAAGGGTGTAGCTAAGTTTGAAAATAGAATTTATCAGACCGTTTATAGTAGCTACCCAAGAAGTTTTGAGCACAGAAATGAACCGGGAAATTCATATTGAAAAAGGTGAACTGAATCTTGAACAAACGTCTTACACTACTCAGGACATAACGGTTTTAATTGGCGTGATTGGTTCGGTGCAGGGCATTGTTATGTACGGATTGGCTGAGCGTACATCCAAGAACATTGTATCGGCCATGCTGGGGCAGCCGGTGCCGGTGTTCGACCGGATGGTGGAGTCCGCTATTGCTGAAATGGGTAATGTTATTACCGGGATAGCCAGCCGGGAGTTGGAAAAAGCCGGCTACCCCTGCACTTTGGCACCGCCAACGGTAATATCCGGTCGAGGTGTAGTGATATCCACTATTAATATCAAAAGGTTGCAAATTCCCCTGCATACTGAATTGGGTCAAATTGATTTAAGTGTAGCCATCCGGGAAAAAGGCTAAAATAATCTGCATCGGGGGAAGTAAGTTTGCGGGCAGAAATAATTAATCCATTTTTAGTAGCAGCATCGGAAATAATGTACATGGAAGCCGGCATTAAAGCTCAGCGGGGTCAACTGAAACTCACCGCGTCCCGCTGGACCGGCCAAAAAGTAACTGTTATGATTAGTGTTATTGGCGAAGTAGAGGGTACGGTATTAATTGGTATGTCGGAACAGACCGCGATTGAGTTTACTTCTGCTATGATGGGAGGAGGAATTACTGAATTTAACAGCCTGGTTTTAAGTGCTGTGGCGGAATTTGGCAACGTGGTATCCGGCCGCGCCACAGCCGGATTGGAAGCTATAGGATTTAGAACCGATATTAGCACACCGACAGTTATGTATGGAAAGACCTGCCGAATTTCTACCCTTAGCCTGAAGCGTATACAAATTCCACTAGATACAGATATCGGCCTGTTTGAACTTAGTATTGCTATAAGAGAAAAACACAAAAAAGAATTGTAAACAAATAATGAAAATAGAGGAATTTGGAATAATGCGTCGAAATAAAACGGCAAATAAAACTACAAGTGTAGTTGACGTTGGCGGCGGCGCGTATAGTCTGTAGTGTTTTGTTTAGTTGTGCCAATATTTGACCTCCGCTAGGGGGTTTTTGTTTTTATAGGGCGGTAATGACTAGGGGGGGAGGTTTTTACGGTCAGCAGCGGATTCCTTTAAGGAGCGGAAAGGGGCGATCCACATTGGTTAAGGGTTTTAAGGGGAGCCTGTATTGGAAGATCGGCGGTATGGTTGTCTGCTTAATCGTGGCGGCGGTTTTTGTATCCGGTTCGGTAGCGGTTATCAGGGAAAGTGCAAGTATAGAAAAAGATCTGAAAGAAAAAGGCCGGTCCGTGCTTTACTCTTTTGAACCACTGGCAATTCAGGCAATTAAAAAGGGCGATTTTAATTTAATGAAACTAAGTTTAAAAAATATGGTGGAAAAAGAAAAAGAGTTTCGCTATATAACCATTGTCGATGCTGGGGGTAAATCATTGGCCCACAGCAACCCTGACAGAGAAGGGCGGATTTTTAATGATCCGGTAGGTCTGGCGGCGGCCCAGACCAGAAAGGTATTAATTCAGACTTATCTCCGTGATACTGGGGAAAAGCTCTATGATATTGCCATCCCGATAACTATTGAGGGTCGCCATCAAGGTGCTATCAGGCTGGGTATTCCGGTAACAGAAATTGCCGAAGCCAAAAAAAAGACAATTCTCTGGAGCCTGGCCGTTAGCAGTAGTATTATTATAATGGGCACGGTTTTATCTTTATTGCTGGTTAAATCGATCGTCAAACCAATTAAGCTCTTGGCTGAACAGACCAACGTGGCGGCGCAGGGGGATCTGACAGGAAAAACGGAAGCAAAAACCAATGACGAAGTCGAGGTTTTAGCCAGGGGCATCAACCGGATGATGGACAATATCAGAGATCTGATCAGGAATATAGTCAAGGTGACCAATGACCTGAGTGAGGCCAGCCTTCTGTTGTCACGCAATGCCGGTGAAGAGGCCCACGTAAGCCAGAGCCTTGCAGCAGCGGTAAATCAGGTGGCCAAGAGTTGTACTGAGCAAAAGGTCCAGGTTAGTCAATCGGCAGAAATTATCGACCAACTGTCGCAAGCAGTCCATCAGATTGCCCAGGGTGCCGGTGAGCAAGCCGGGCATGTCAATGCAACCGCGCAAATTTTAAATCAGGTGGCTGTTTCTATTCAAGAGGTGGCAAACAGCGCCCAGGCTGTTTCTATAGCCGCCGAACAAACCTCGGAAGCTGCTTCGGCTGGTGGTCAGGCGGTTAATGACAGTATTGAAGGCATGGAGCGAATAAGGCAAAAGGTATTTGAAACTGCAAGCAGGATTAAGGATCTGGGGGATCATTCCAAGCAGATTGGCGAAATCATTCAGGTAATTGACGATATCGCGGAACAAACTAACCTGCTGGCTTTAAATGCGGCTATTGAGGCGGCTCGCGCCGGCGAACACGGCAAGGGTTTTGCGGTAGTCGCTGATGAAGTCCGTAAGCTTGCGGAGCGTTCAAGTAAGGCTACCAAAGAGATTGCCGAATTGATTACCAATATTCAAAGGGGCACGGACAGGGCAGTGGCGGCCATGGAGGAAGGTACCCGGGAAGTGGAAAGTGGAGCAAAACTAACTTCGGATGCAGGGTCTGCCCTGGAAGTAATTCAATCCACGGTGAAAATGACATATGAACAGGTACAAAGCATTTCTGCCGCTGCCGAGCAGATTTCCGCCAGTAGTTCGGAAATGGTCCGGGCCATGGATACGGTGGCAGCTATCACACAGCAAAATACTGCGGCTACGGAACAGATATCGGCCGGCAGTAGCCAGGTGGAAATAGCTGTTAAAGACATGTCCAGAGCATCATTGGAAATTGCTGCTGCTGCCGAAGAGGTTTCGGGCTCAATGGAAGAGCTTTCAACCTCTTGTGAAGAAGTGTCGAACTCTGCAGAACGGTTAAAAGATACTATAGATGATCTGAATTCCATGGTAAGTAAGTTTAAACTGGCTAAAATCACCCGTCGTTGCTGGGAGAAAAAAGGCTGTGCCATGGATGTCCGCAAAAAATGTCCGGCATATCACAGTAAGGAAGAACGTTGCTGGCTAATCGAGGGCACATGGTGTGGCGGCATTCTGCAAGGAGAGGCCAAAGTTAAACGGAAAGCATGTATGCGGTGTGATTATTTTAAACAGGTGATGAAGGATGTATAACGGGGGTTGAAAAATGGAAAAATTATTAGCTATTGGAATTGGCAATTGTCTTCGCGGTGATGACGGAATTGGCGCCCAGGTAATTGAACGGCTGCAGCAATTACCCGGCACTCCGGCGTGCATGCAACTCAAGATTGTGCATCAGTTGGATGTTAGTCATGCCGCAGTAATAAAGGATTATACCGCAGTAATTTTTGTTGATGCTGATCAGGTGCACTCTAACCAGCCGGTCAGGGTGCAAGAAATGTTTCCGGACGGTCGGGTTTCGGCGTTCACCAGCCATATTGGTTCGATAGCCAACCTGCTGGCAGTTACGGAAGCAGTATATGGAAAAACCCCCCGGACTTTTCTTATAGCAGTCCGGGGGGTGAACTTTGCAATTGAAGATGAAGTTAGTCCGGAGGCCATGGCAAACATCCAAATAGCTGCCAATGAGTTGTTGAAGTTAGCTCAGCAGCTTTTTCCAAGCAGTGGTTTTGTCTCTGGTGCCGGCACTGCCTAACATGCTTTGTACGCGGTTGTCTGCGCAGATTTGGTCAACCAGAGCATTGAAATTTTGCGGGGTCATACCGATTAACGGGGCGTTGGCTTTTGTCCGGGCAATGGCGACGATGGAGGCGGCCATAGTATTGCCGAAAATAGACTCCAGTTCTTTTTTGACGGTTTGCACCGCACCGGAAATGTCCATTACTGATCCCTCCTTACTGATTTAAGGAGTCTGCCTTCCGGGGATAGGAATTCTATGTCTAACGGCATTTTGCCGATTTGGTGGGTGGCGCAGGATAGGCAGGGGTCATAACATCTGATGGCAATTTCAACCTGGTTGAGCAAGTGCTCGTCCGGGTTTTTTCCGTTCAGCACCAGTTTGGCCACTTCGTTTACCGACCGGTCCATAGCGGCATAGTTATGAGCTGTGGAAACAATAATATTGACTTTTGTTAATTTACCTATATCATCAGTTTCGTAATGATGAATCAGTGTGCCCCGGGGTGCTTCAATTACGCCTACACCTGAGCCGGCTTTGCGCTCAACTGGGACCCGGGTTTCTTTAGCTACAATGTCATCGTCCAGCAGCAGTTCTCTGGCTTTTTCAACAGCATAAACCATTTCTATAATTCTGGCGTAATGATAATAAAGGCTTGCCTCAACCGGACCTTGTCCCAGGGCCTTAAAGTTTTGCAGTTCCGCGTTGGCCACAGGGGTGCTAATGCTTCCGGCGACATTTAATCTGGCGAGCGGGCCTACCCGGTAAACTCCCTCCGGCCAACCCTGTTTCTTGTAATATGGGTATTTTAGATAACTTAAATCAATAGTTTGCTCGGCAATATAATCCAGGTAATCACGGCCGTCGAACTCTTCCAGTAGTTTACCGTCACTGTTACACAGCCGGATAATACCGTCATAAAGTTCCAGCACGTCATTTTTTACCAACCCCATATATTTAGTGGGGAAGGAGGCAAAACCGGGAATCAATTGCGCATAACGCTCATTTACACTCTTGACTATGGCCAGGGCTTCCTTAGCCGTAGCCAGCGCATCATCTGTTGCCTGCAGTAATTCATAGCGGTCGTCATGATTAAGGGCCTTACTCATACCGCCGGGAATAGCAGAAACCGGATGAATTGAGCGGCCGCCTACTTTTTCAATCATATCCTGGCCAAAAGCACGCAAGCGAATTGCTTTTTTGCCCAGCTCCGGATTAGCTGCCACTACGCCCAGGACATTGCGCTGCTCCGGTGGTGCTTCCAGGCCAAAAAGCAGGTCAGGGGCGGCCAGATAAAAAAAGTGTAAGGCGTGGGAGTGTATGAATTGAGCCATGTGCATTAATTCTCTTAGTTTTTTGGCGGCCGGCGGAATTTCGGCTCCAAATAGGTCGTCACAGGCCTTGGCGGCAGCCAGATGATGGCTGACCGGACATATACCGCAAATCCTGGTGGTAATAAGTGGCATTTCCCAGGCCATACGGTTTTCGCAAAATTTCTCAAAACCCCGGAATTCCTGAATGTGAAAATGGGATTCGGTTACATTACCGTTATCATCCAAGTGGATGGAAACTTTGCCGTGACCTTCGACCTTGGTTACGGGATCTATAACGATGGTTTTACTCACCTTGACCATCTCCTTTCTTCAGGTTGGTAGGAACAATAGAGACGGGCAGAGAGTAGCGGTAGCCGGTTCCGACCATATCCTCCATAAACATCAGGCCGCCGGCCGGCAGGACGGAAGCTAGAGCATTGATGATTTTAGCGCCTTGCTCCAGCGCGCCGGGAGTCGGCCCCATACAGCCCCGGCAGGGCATGTTGCCCTTCATACAGCGGGCGTGACAGCCTTCTCTGGTGGCAGGTCCCATACAGAGTACACCTTGTTCCAAAAAGCAGGTGTTAGTTTGAATTTCCGGCAGCTCCATGACTGCAACGACTGCATCGGTAATAAATTCCCGCTTGGGGTTCAGCATTTCCCGGTGTTCCCGGCCACATTCCTCACAAAGACTTTTTTGCGGCAGTTGTGGATCTTCCCCCTTTAAAATGGCTGTAAGCACGTCTCTGATCATGCCCGGCAAGGGGGGGCAGCCCGGTATGACATAGTCTGCAGCTACAACTGAGGTAATTGGTTTGACATTGTCGAGCAGTTTTGGAATGGCCGGTGAATCTGGGATAAAACCATTGATGGTGCTGGGGGTCTCGGTATAGGCACGTTTTAATACTTCGTTTTTGCTAAAAAGGTTTCTTATGCCAGCGATGCCTCCAAAACAGGCGCAAGTGCCCAGGGCAATCACTTTTTTAGCCCGGGCGCGAATTTTTTTCAGCACTTCTTCATTATGGCTGTTGGCAACAGCACCTTCAATGATGGCGATATCAACTTCGGGAATTTCTTTTATGTCCATAATCGGCGAAGCTTTTAGTTCAATTACCTCCAGCAGTTCGAGCAGTTCTTCATTTAAATCCAGCAGCGCAATATGACAGCCGGAACATCCCTGGAGCCAGGCGGTAGCAACGGTTACTTTGGTGCTCATGAGCATTCACCTCCGGTGGATTTGAGGTCTTTGAACAATTCCAACATGGCCCTGGCACAATTGTTATTGCCATGAATTTCCCCTTCAATAATGCGCAGGCAGTTGTCTTCGATACCTCTGCTGCGCAATACTTCTCTGAACAGGTTGGCCCGGCGGTCCAGGTCATTATTACCGACAATATTACGGCAATGCCCGTCCGGACATTTGCAAATAACAACACCGGCAAAACCTTTGATAAATGCCTCCAGAATCAACTGTGTATCGATGTTCCCGGCGCAGCGAATACCCAGCGGCATGACGCTGGCCGGATAATTAATGCCTTTTAGGCCGGCCTTATCCAGCGCTTCGTAACCACAGCCCTCACAAAGGAAAGCCAGGATTTTGGGGTCATTTCCGTTTTTGTCGGCAGAAAGAATATCAATAGCTTTTGTCAGGTATTTTTGCGGATAAGACAGCAGGTCACGGGCACCGGTAGGACAGGAGGTGACACAGTTACCACAGCCCTTACAGCGTTTTTCGTCAATTATAGAAACCTTTCGCACCGGATCAATACAGGAAGCTTTGAACAGGCATGTTTTTACACAGGTGCCGCAGCCGCCGCATAACTCTTCGCGAATTTCCGAAACTACGATTTTATGGGCAATGGTTTTGCTTTCCAGCAGGGAAGTTACCGCGAAGGCTACCGAATCGCCTAGGGCAGATATATAAGCGAAGTCATTATCTTCGTTATCCGGTAACAAGAAGATTCCTTTCTCCAACGTAAATACCTGTAGTGTATCATGATTAATTGGTTCAAAAAAACCATTTTCGTCAATATCGATATGCACCAATGGGCGGAGATGCTCGGTAAATTCCGGGTCTTTGGTGTTAGCAACAATAATGCTGCCGGCAGTAACCACCTGTTTTCCGCTCGGGGTGGAAATCTCCAGCGTATAATTGCCGGCGTAGCCGTAAATATCGGAAATCTTTGATGTTCTGTAAAAGCTGGAATTGGCATGCAGTTCAACAAAAGAAACCACCGAACGAATTTTTTCTCGCTTGTCCGCATCCCGGAAATTTCTAAGTTCATATGTTTCATCAATCAGATATACATTAAAATCTCTTTCCAGCAAACGTTGCGCTGCCATTACACTGCCGGGAGTGACACCAATAATGGCCACTGCCGGGTAAGGGGCAATTTCTTTGGTTTTAATCACGGGAGCTATTTGCACTTTGGCAATAGCCACATCAATCAAAATCGAGGCCTTTTTCTGGGCCCCCGGCCGGTCATCCGGATGGGCCATAACCAGTTGTTCCTTCAGGTTTACAATGCCAATACGGTTAGAATTGATACCCAGTTTTTCAATTTCGTTAATCAGGAAGTCGGCGTTTTTGTTTACCTGATAATTGACCGGCGAGTCACCTGCTAATATGACGGCTTCAAATCTTTGGGCGGCAATAATGTCCAGAATCTGACGGAGTTCCCGGGCCTGGAAAAAGTTTTTTACAATAAATGCCGCATGTTCGTCCTGATAAGCCTTTTGCAGCTTTTGTAAGTTCAGACACTGACTGATTAACCCATCTGCTTCGGAAAAAAATAGGCCAATTTTCAAGCTTTTTCTCCCCTTTCTTTGCTGTGGCTGTGGCCACGCTTTTTTATACTGTTTCGACAAATATTATGGAAAATCCTGCATTTGCTTAATAAATTCGCCATAAAATGACATTATTTTTGGTATCGAGTGGAACTGTTTGTGCAAAAATGTAAAAAACAGTAGTTATTATGAAGGAAAACCCATATGCATGTAGAATTATTTACCATGAAAAACCGGCAAAATAACCGTTTAAAGGTTATATTATGCGGTTCGGCCTTTAATAGTAGCAGCACAGGTTAATTTTTGTTATGCTAAAATATATAATCTGTTTATTGTGAAAAAAGCAAACCTGTCGAAAGTAAGGGGCGCAAAACTGCGGGTCTAAAGCATAAGCTAAGACAGCCGGGTGCCACAGGTAAAACTAACCTGCGACAGCAGGTTTTATTCGTTCATTGCAAGGTATTTCAAATTGGGCTAGACATAAGCACTTTCTTAGAAATGGAGGTGGTCTGTCAATCCTTTTTGGTGATTAAATTTATACTGCAAGGAGGCTGAGTATGTGGTAAAAATAACAAAAAGCTTGCATTTTAAGTTGATATTAAGCCTGGCGGCAGCACTCGGGCTATTGATGACCTTTTATACCGTTTATCAGGTGCAAAATGTCCGGGAGCAGGTTGAAGCAGACTTGACCGCAAAAGGTTTTGCACTTGCCAAGTCTGCGGCCCAGGGGCTAGGTGCATTAATGGAAAATGATATAAAGAACGGTGTAATTACTGAAGAAAAGCTGTTTGACCGCAATTATAAGATGTTTCAGGATGCTCCGGAACCCAACAAAAGAAAATATCATGCTGCTTTTGATGATTATACGGACAAGCACTGGCAAAAATATGTAGATTCATTTTTGGTTGATGAGGACGTGGTTTTTGCCATTCCGGTCGCCTATTCAGGAAATGCAGCCACAGAAGGCTATTTGCCTACCCATAATACAAAATATAAGGACCGGTCAAAAAGGATTTTTAATGATGAAACCGGTGCCGGCGCTGCCCGTACCGATAAGGAGCGAAAGCACATATACAAACGGGATACGGGAGAAACCATGTGGGATATGTCCTACCCGATTTATGTAAATGGTAAACACTGGGGCGGTTACCGGGTAGCTATTTCTATTGTCAGAGCCGAAGCAAAAGTAGCGGAAAATCGACAAAATATAATTGTTATAATGGCAGGTATTCTTACTATTATGGTAGGTCTGCTTTTTATAATATCCCGGCTGGTCATTGGCATTCCCTTGCGGCGGGTGTTGCTGGCCGTAGAGAATCTAGCTTCCGGACAAGGGGATTTGACCCAGCGTTTGCCTGAAAGCTCAGAAGACGAACTTGGTATGCTGGCCAGATACTTTAACAGGTTCATGTCTCAGATTCATGATATGGTACAGAATGTGGTCATGTCGATTAACCAGGTTACCGGCACCAGTGACCAGTTGTCTGATAACGCTAATGAGGTGGCCCGGGCCGGCCAGCATGTTGCGGAATCCATCAGCACGCTGGTAGAAGGCAATAGTGTACAGGAAAAAGAAGTGCAAAATACCGGACAAATTATTAAACAATTTAGCACGTCCATTAATCAAATTGCCGGTGGTGCCCATGAACAGGCGGATAATGTGAATCAAACCTCACTGATTATTGGTCAGATGGCAGTCTCCATCAATGATGTGGCCGCCAATGCCCAAGCTGTTGCGGAAGCAGCTCAACAAGCCTCTGAAGTGGCTGATAAGGGAGAAAGTGCTGTTGAGCGCACTGTTTCAGGAATGGAAAGAATTAAAAATTCAGTTTTTGAGTCGGCCGTTAAAATCCGTGAATTGGGCGAGCAATCGCAAAAAATCGGTGAAATTGTACAAGTTATAGATGATATTGCGGAACAAACTAACCTACTGGCCCTTAACGCGGCGATTGAAGCGGCCAGAGCTGGTGAACACGGCAAAGGTTTTGCGGTAGTAGCTGATGAGGTGCGCAAACTGGCGGAAAGGTCAAGTAAAGCCACCAAAGAGATAGCGGACTTGATTAACAGCATCCGTAAGGATACCGAAGTTGCCGTTAAGGCCATGGAGCACGGCACTAAAGAGGTTGGGGAAGGGGTACAACTGGCCCATGATGCCGGTGCTGCGCTGGCGGAAATCATGCAGGTAGTGGGCAAGACTTATGAACAGGTACAGACTATTTCCTCCGCTGCTAGGGAAATGGCGGACAGCAGTTCATCCGTAGTCACGGCTATTGATAATGTGGCAGCCATTACTCAGCAAAATACTGCCTCAACCCAGGAAATGGCATATGGCAGTGACAATGCCATTACGGCTATAAACACTATCGCTGAGTTAACTAAAGGTAATGCTGGCGCTGCCGAGTCAATGTCGGTGGCCGTAGAGGAAATGGCCGCTTCCACAGAGGATATTGCTTCAGCCGCAGAAATGCTGAGCAAAATGGCCCATCAATTGAAGCAGTTGGTAGATGGTTTCAGGATTTAGAACATTAATATTTTTAAGGCCAATGGCCTGAGAATCTTATTTCTCAGGCCATTGGCCTTTTTTCTCAAGGCTAAGGGAACTATGCTTTTTTCAATCTGTGGATAATTGCCTACATGGGTGGTTTTCCCGGAATTTTCAACTGCTGCCCGGGGTAAATTAGATTTGGGTCAGCTATATTGTTTGTATTTACCAAATCATCAATGGTGACACTGTATTGCCGGGCAATATCATATAGCGTATCGCCGGGCTGAACTATATATAAGGTATACTCACTGTTTCCGGCCGGTAAACTTCCAGACATTATAATTGTGACTACGGTTCCGATGCGGACTAACTCGAATAATGCCTCCACATCCTGATTAAACATTCTTATGCAGCCATTAGATATTTCCTGCCCGATGGAAGATGGGTTATTGGTCCCATGAATGCCATAAGGTCCGTTGGGGATATCAAGACCCAGCCAACGGGTGCCAAGAATACCGCCGGGATTGACGATTTTGGTCATGATTTTATATGCGCCTGTCGGAGTGGGTGTGCTTGGCTTGCCGATAGCCACCGGGTACTCGTATTGCCCGCGCTGGGGGGATTTGTAATAAAGTCTTTTCACCGCCAGGTCAATCAAAATGCCCGTGCCGGAGTGAATTTTCATATGCTCCATGAGCCAGACCTCCAAAAAATGTTTCTGATATAAGTTATGCAAGTCAGCGCAGTCGTTCTCCAAATTACGCGGAATAACTGCTGGTAAAAAAGGGTAAAATATAAATTGTTCATAACCACTACTGGAGGTATTTATGGGGCATAAAGTATCCGGAAATCTTTTGATTATTGGTGGGGCTGAAGACAAAGAAAAGGAATGCCTAATTCTGAAGAAGTTTATTACCCTTGCCGGTGGCCGGCATGCTGTACTTGTTGTGCTGACAACTGCTACCCAAGAACCTGAGGCGGTAGGTGCGGAATATCGGCAAATCTTTGGCCGGCTGGGCGCCGGTGAGGTACGGGTTTTGGATATAAGTACCCGCAACCGGGCTGATGATCAGGCCGCCACTGCTATTATTGAAGGCGCTACCGGTATTTTTTTTACCGGCGGGGACCAATTGCGGATTACCAGTACCATTGGCGGCACCAGGGTCAATGAAGCTTTAAGCAGGGCTTATCGGTGTGGCGTAGTGGTAGCCGGCACCAGTGCCGGGGCCTCGGTGATGAGTGGCACGATGATAGTCGGGGGCAGGAATGATGAGGCAGCCAAAATGAATACCTTAAATATGGCACCAGGGCTGGGACTTTTAGAAGAAGTTGTAATAGACCAGCACTTTGCTCAACGGGGCAGGCTGGGACGGCTGCTGGCAGCAGTGGCGCATAATCCGTATATTCTGGGGATCGGGATTGATGAGGATACGGCAGTTATAGTAAATCAGAAAGCCTGCCTGGAAGTAATTGGCTCGCAGACTGTAACCGTTATTGACGGTAGAAAGATAAGTTATACCAATGTTTCGGAACTGGCAACCGGACAACCGCTGGCACTATTAGGTATTTGCCTGCATGTAATACCGTCAGGATATGGGTTTGATTTAAAAACCCGCTTACCATTAATAGAAAAAGCAAAAAATAATGAAGAGGGAGAAAAGGATGCGGATACTTGAAATTAGGGCATATGAAGGAATTAACATTTTTTGTTTCCGGCCGGTTATTAAAATGAAACTGGCTCTTGGTGCAATGGGCGGCAGGCTTACTGATAAAATTAGCGGTTTTAGCGATAGCCTGATTTCATGTCTGCCATCTATTTTGGACCATCATTGTTCGCGCGGCAGAGCGGGTGGTTTTGTGGAACGTTTGCGGGAGGGTACCATGCTGGGGCACGTGGTGGAACACATTGCTTTGGAATTACAGCACCTGGCTGGCATGGATGTTATTTACGGCAAAACCATCAGAGCAGAAGAGCCGGATACATATTATGTAATCTTTGAGTATGTTTCAAAAGAGGGCGCAATTAGCGCCGCCAAATTGGCGGTACAAACAGTGACGGAATTACTGGCCGGCGTTCAGCCGGATGTGCCGGAGTTTGTTCGGCAGGTTAAAGAAACGGCAGTAAAGACGGGTCTTGGTCCCAGCACCGGGGCAATTGCCAAGGAGGCGTTAAAAAAAGGTATTCCTGTTATGCGTCTTGGGGAGGGGAGTATTTTACAGTTAGGCTATGGTAAATTCCAAAAAAAAGTTGCTGCTACCATTACCGAAGGCACTGGTTGTATTGGTGTGGATATTGCCGGCGACAAGGTGCTGACCAAGCAATTACTGTCTGAATCCGGCATTTCGGTACCGCCGGGTGGGGTGGCCAGAACAGAACAGGAAGCGTTGACCATTGCCCGGGAAATAGGCACTGCTGTCGTCCTTAAACCCTTTGACGGTAATCAGGGCAAAGGTGTGGCGCTTAATTTACAAACTATCGGGGAAATATGTCGCGCCTTTAATATGAGTCAACAGTACGGTGACCGGGTCATTGTGGAAAAATTTATTCTTGGCCGGCACTATCGGCTTTTGATAGTAGGTGAACGGATGGTGGCGGCGGCAGAACGGATACCTGCTTTCGTGGTAGGTGATGGTAAGCACAGCATTCAACAATTGGTGGAAATTATCAATAAAGATCCGTTGAGAGGGGATGAACATGAAAAACCCCTGACTAAAATTCATATTGATCAGGTAGTTTTGATGGTCATACATAAGCAAAAAAGAACCCTGGTTGATATTCCCGAGCCCGGCGAAGTTATTTATCTGAGAGAAAACGCTAACCTCAGTACCGGGGGGATAGCTATAGATGTTACGGATCGGGTACACCCCGACAATATTGAAATGTGTTTGCGGGCAGTAAAATTAATTGGCTTGGATGTGGCCGGGGTTGACCTGGTGGCTCAGGATATCAGTAACCCGGTTAACATAAAAAACGGTGCCGTGATAGAAATTAATGCCGCCCCCGGTATCAGGATGCATCATTATCCGGCTAAAGGCAAACCCAGAAACGCAGCCCGGGCTATTGTCGAAAAACTTTTTCCGCCGGGTGCACCGTCTCGAATACCGATTATATCCGTAACCGGAACGAACGGAAAAACCACAACTACCCGGATTATTGGTCATATCCTGGAAAGTGCCGGAATGAATGTGGGTATGACGACCACCGATGGAATATATCTGAAGGGTAAAATGATTCTACCAGGCGATACCACCGGACCGGCCAGTGCCCGTGTTGTTTTGCGCGACTCATCGGTGGATGTGGCTGTTTTGGAAACCGCCCGGGGTGGGCTGATCAGAGCAGGTCTGGGTTACGATTACAGTGATGTGGGGATTATCACCAATATCAGTGCCGACCATCTGGGGCTGGATGGGATAAATACCCTGAAGGAACTGGCCAAAGTTAAATCATTGGTCGGTGAAGCTGTCCACCGGGAAGGATATGCCGTATTG
This sequence comes from uncultured Eubacteriales bacterium, assembly GCA_964636895.1. Lineage (GTDB taxonomy): Bacteria > Bacillota > Thermincolia > Thermincolales > CAZWUW01 > CAZWUW01. The sequence continues at coordinate 8,113 of CAZWUW010000026.1, read as the reverse complement.
AATGCCGATGACCGGTACGTAGCCGGATTAGTGCCCAGGATGCGCAGTCGGCTAATGTTTTTCAGCACCGCAGCTGATAATATTCTGATTAGAAGACATTTGGGGGCCGGCGGCACAGGGGTGTTTATCAAAAATAAAACTATAGTTATTGCCTGTGGTAACAAGATGTATAAGATTTTGCCGGTTAAAAGCATTCCCTGTACATTACAGGGGGCAGCTCACCATAATGTGCAAAATGTATTGGCCGCCATTGCCGGCTGTTGGGCGTTGGGAATTACGGTGGATGCAATTAGAGAGGGCTTGCTTGGGTTTGCCGCCGACTTACGTCATAATCCGGGCCGCATGAACATCTGGGAGACGGGCGGAATAAAAATCGTCCTGGACTACGGTCATAACGCGGCCGGTTATCAATGTATTATCAATACAGTGCAAAAATTAAAACATAAAAGGCTGCTTGGAGTTATCGGGGTACCCGGAGACCGGCTTAATGAGCATATCATTGAAGTGGGCAGGGTGGCCGGCACCGGTTTTCACCGGCTTTATATCAAGGAAGATAGCGATTTGCGGGAGCGGGAACCGGGAGAAGCGGCTGGATTAATGAAACAGGGGGCTATAACGGCCGGACTCAGTGAAGAAAAAATCAAAATAATATTGAATGAACCGGAAGCCGTTAGCGCTGCTTTGACTGCGGCCACTGCAGGCGATATGGTGGTAATTTTTTATGAAAACATTGGGCCAGTCATTGATTGTATTAATGCCTTTTGCCGGCGTTCCGGCCGTGATGATGAAAAAGTCAGCGGTGAAAGCGTCGGATAATTATTTTATGTTAGAACAGGAGGATTTTTTCCGGCTCTGCGAAAATAGTATTAATTAATTTCTTTTGACGGGAGAAAATCCGATGGCACAAATACAAATTAAAGCACGGGCGAAAATTAACCTGACCCTTGACATTATCGGCAAACGACTGGATGGTTACCATGAAGTGGCGATGGTTATGCAGTCCATTGATTTGCATGACTTAATCACGCTTACGGCCACCGGGGGCGGCGTTGAAGTTAGCGCCACCTGCCCGGAGTTGCCCCTAGGTCCGGAAAATTTGGTTTATCAAGCTGCTGAGATAATCAGGCCGGCCGGCTATACAGGCGGAGTGCATATCCATATTGAAAAAAATATTCCGATGGCGGCGGGTCTGGCCGGCGGTTCTGCAGATGCGGCTGCTGTTTTAACCGGTCTTAACCGGTTATGGCGGCTTAACCGGCCGGTGGAGTATTTAATGGAGTTGGGCAGTCGCATTGGCTCCGATGTGCCATTTTGTGTCCACGGTGGAACTGCACTGGCTACCGGCCGGGGCGAAAAACTTATTCCGCTGCCAGCAGCCCCGGAAATGTGGCTGGTACTGGCGAAACCAGCGATAGGAGTATCAACAAAAGAAGTTTATGGTCATTTTGACCTGAACCTGGTTAGTCGGAGACCGGATAATGAGGTTATGTTAAAAGCGTTAGCAGCGGGTGACACCGATACTATTGCCGATAATCTGGTCAATGTACTCGAATCAGTTACACTTAGACTATTTCCCGAAGTTTCCGTCCTTAAGACCCAGATGCTGCGCGCCGGAGCGCAGGCGGTACTGATGTCCGGCAGTGGACCGACGGTCTTTGGACTGGTTCCGGACCGGGCTGCGGCACTGCGGACAGCACAACGTCTGCAGCAGGAATTCGCCGGTTACATTAATGTTGCCGGCACATATGCTGGCAATAGCAGGAAAACTACGGCCGAGGGCGAATAATATTTCATACATAATCGTTGGGAAGGGTGGATAATATGGAAAGGAGATTAATACCGGTTACTCTTGATAATTATAAGCCTTTACGGGAGATTGTTTTTGAAGCCATTCGGGAAGCAATTATCAACGGGGTTTTAAAGCCTGGTGAGCGGCTGATGGAAATACAACTGGCCGACGAAATGGGTGTTAGCCGGACACCTGTCCGGGAGGCGATCCGGAAATTGGAGCTGGAGGGCTTTGTGGTCATGATTCCCCGTAAAGGTGCTTATGTGGCCGGCCTTTCCATGAAGGATATTGCTGATGTTTTTGAAATCCGGGCAGCTTTAGAGGGTTTAGCGGCCGGACTGGCGGCGGAACGAATTACCGAAGAAGAATTGGAGGAACTTGAGCGGCTCCTTGTGCGTATTGGTGAATGCATTTATTCAAATGATTTAAACGCAGTTATTGAACAGGATACGGAGTTTCATGATGTGCTTTTTCGGGCAACACGGAATGAGCGGTTAGTGCAAATTGTTAGTAATCTAAGAGAACAAATTCAGCGCTATCGGACTGCGTCCTTATCATCGCCGGGGCGGATGAAACTGGCCCTGGAAGAACATAAACAAATCGTAGAAGCTTTATCCGAACGTAATGTTGAGAAGGCTCAGCGGTTGGCCAGGGAGCATATAGAAAATGCCGAAAACAGCATGCTGGAAGTTTTCGACACCCAAAAACCGGAATAGGCATATATGTTATGAAGGGGATTTGGATATATGTATAATGCAGTGGTGTTGGCCGGCAGCCCTAACACCGGACCTTTGAAGGAGTGCAGCGGGGCGCGGAATGAGGCATTAATTACAATAGGCAGCCGGTACATGGTGGAATATGTAGTGGAAACCCTTTTGCATAGCCGCTTTATCGAGAATATTGTGGTGGTAGGGCCACAAAAAGAACTGGTCAAAATACTAAAACACCCGCGCGTTATTATTGCCGAAGGCGGGGACACGGCGATAGAAAGCCTGCAAATCAGCTTAAGGAACCTTCAAAACAATGTCCCGGTGTTAATAGCGACTTCGGATATTCCTTTACTTTCGGTAGCCGCGGTGGAAGACTTTATCAGTCTATGCCAGGCAAAGCCGGCAGATGTGTATTACCCCATTGTGCCAAGGGATATAATTAAGGCGAGTTTTCCGGACGTGGAAAGAACATATGTATCTTTACAGGAAGGGGTATATACCGGTGGTAATCTGTTTTTGATCAACCCTTCCGTGGTGGATAAATGTGCTGATTTGGCGCAGATAATAGTGAATTTAAGAAAAAGCCCGTTGCGGTTATGCCAGTTGATGGGATTAAAATTTGTCATTAAGTTTTTGTTAAAAAAATTGTCCCTGCCGGAAGTGGAGGAAAAAGTATCCGAATTGCTTGGAGTTACAGGCGTAGCGGTTATTTCCTGTTATTCCGAAATCGGTGTGGATGTAGACAAACCCAGTGATCTGGCAATTGTTACGGCTTGTTTGGCGAAAACAGCTTAGTGAGGAGGTATATTATGGCCAAAGTAACAATCAACACCCCGGACGCACCGGCAGCAATAGGTCCGTACTCCCAGGCGATTAAAATCGGTAATTATATTTATACATCCGGGCAGATTCCGATTAACCCCGTTACCGGAGAGGTTGTTTCCGGTGACATCAGGGTACAGACCAGACAGGTAATGCAAAATCTTGAGGCGGTGTTAAAAGCGGGTGGCAGTTCATTAAACAAGGTAATAAAAGCAACACTTTTTATCAAGGACATGAGCCGTTTCGCCGACATTAACGAGGTTTACGGGGGATTTTTTACCGACCGGCCGCCGGCCCGTTCTACTGTAGAAGTGTCCAGGCTGCCTAAGGACGTTGATATTGAAATTGAAGTAATTGCTGAGTGTGTCTAACAAGTGCTCCCGGGTGATTTAACCGGGAGCACTTGTTATTGGTGCGCCCAAGCATGGGCGCTTGCTTTACAAAGACGCATAAAACGTAATGATTTAAATTTTCTCAAAATTTTTACGATTTTTTTTGTTAATAGGAAGGAATTTTATCCCACATGAAGAATAACGATTTTTAACAGGTTTTTTGCTGGCGCGGGGAAAGGGGGAGAAGATCATCGTGAACGTTACGGATGTGCGGGTGAGGAAAATTAATGTGGACGGAAAAATGAAAGCCATAGTGTCAGTTACCATTGACGACGCTTTTGTCATCCATGATGTCAAAGTTGTTGAAGGGCAGAACGGATTATTTGTGGCCATGCCCAGTCGGAAGACACCGGAAGGCGAATTTAGGGACATTGCCCACCCCATTACTACAAATGCCCGGGAAATCATACAGAGTGCAGTACTGCAAGCATATCAGGAAGCTTTGGCATGAACCGGAAAAAACGGGAGCGATGAGCTCCCGTTAAATTTTGCATTACATTGTGCTTCGACATCTCGAAGCTTTTTTAATGTGTAAAATTGCTCTGTGCGCAGGAAAAGAAAAATTTATGTTGAATAAAATAATATTTAGGACTAGAAAGACAGTTCCTGACAAATACTGCATTTGACCATTATCAGCCGTTAGGAGGAAAACATTTGAATCTGCTAGCTTCGATTATTTTGGCGGCCGGCAAGGGAACTCGTATGAAATCACGCTATCCGAAGGTGTTACATAAGATTTGCGGGCAGCCAATGGTTCGGCATGTAATAGATGCAGCCCGGGAAGCCGGGGTGGAAAACAATATAGTAGTTATCGGCCATGGTGCTGAATCAGTAAAGGAGACTTTAGCTGGTCAGGCTAATTTCGCCGTGCAGTCCGAACAATTAGGTACAGGGCATGCGGTGATGCAAGCGGCAGAAGCTTTAAAAGATTTTGCCGGTGATGTGCTGGTCCTCTGCGGTGATACTCCACTGGTTACCGCCCATACTATTCGGCAATTGGTGGCTTTTCACCGGGAACAGGGCAGTGCCGCAACCGTATTGACGGCGGAAATGGCCGAACCAGGTGCTTACGGCCGGATTATCAGGGACGAAAAAAATCAGGTGACCAGGATTGTAGAGCAAAAAGATGCTTCGCCGAATGAACTGGCAATCCGGGAAATAAATACAGGCATGTATTGCTTTTCTGCGCCCAAACTATTTGTGGCGCTGCACAAAACTACTCCTGCTAATGCGCAGGGGGAGTATTATCTCACTGATGTACTGGAAATTTTACGGGTGGATGGTGAGAAAGTCGCCGGTGTGGTGGTGGAAGATAACCATGAGATAATGGGTATCAATAACCGGGTGCAGCTATCGGAAGCTGAACAGCTAATGCGCCGCCGTATTTTGGAGCGGTTCATGCTGGACGGGGTTACCGTCAAAGACCCTGATTCGACTTATATTGATGCCCGAGCCGAAATTGGTTCCGATACAATTGTTTATCCTTATACAAGTATCGAAGGGGTCTGCCGTATAGGTGAAAACTGCCGGCTGGGACCCGGAACCCGCCTGGTGGCAGCTGAAATCGGTAATGAAGTGCTGGTGCAAAATTCTATTATCCTGCAATCTTCCGTAGGGGCAGGTTCAGTCATTGGCCCCTTCGCATATATTCGGCCCGACACAGTTTTGGCCGAAGGCGTTAAAGTGGGGGACTTGTTCGAAATAAAAAAATACGTAACTGGAACAGGCAAGAAGGTGCCGCATTCTAGTTATATCGGTGATGCTATCGTGGGAGAAAAAGTGAATATCGGGGCCGGTACTATTACCTGTAATTACGATGGGCAGAAAAAATTCCGTACGGTTATTGGTGATGGCGCTTTTATTGGCAGTAATACCAATTTGGTGGCGCCGGTGGAAGTGGGAGCGGGAGCCATTACCGCCGCCGGTTCCACGGTTACCAAAACCGTTCCGGCCGGGGCACTGGCTGTGGAACGGGCAAAGCAAGTGAATCACGAAGGCTGGGTGGCCAGAACAAAGAAGAAAAATTAGTGGGGGGTTAATTTTACCGATGCCTATTTTCAACAGGAAGCTGAAGATTTTTTCCGGGAACGCCAATCACCGTCTGGCGGAAGAAATTGCGGAGTACCTTGGTGTATCGGTAGGCGAGTCAAAAGTAACGCATTTTTGTGACGGCGAAATTCAGGTTAGGATTAACGAAAGTGTAAGGGGTGCCGATGTTTTTGTGGTACAGCCTACCTGCCAGCCGGTCAATGACAATATCATGGAATTGCTGATTGTCATTGATGCGTTGCGCCGGGCATCCGCCAAACGGATTACGGCTGTTGTGCCGTACTATGGTTATGCCCGCCAGGACAGGAAAGCCCGGGCCAGGGATCCCATCACAGCTAAATTGATGGCCAACCTGATTACAGCCAGTGGCGCTAACCGGGTGATTACCATGGATCTGCACGCCGGTCAGATTCAGGGATTTTTTGATATTCCAGTGGATCATTTGCCGGGTGTACCTATTTTGGCCGAATATTTTGCCGGAAAAAACCTGCAGGATGCCACTGTTGTTTCTCCTGATTTGGGCGGCGTAACCCGATCCAGGGATATGGCGGAACGCATCGGTGCCTCTATCGCGATTATTGACAAGAAACGTCCCGAACCCAACGTAGCCGAGATCATGAATATTATCGGTAACGTGGAAGGTAAAACAGTGGTGATGATTGATGATATTATTGACACTGCCGGGACTATTGTGCAGGGCGCGGCGGCTTTGCTGGAGCGGGGGGCAAAAGAGATCTACGTTTGTTGTACCCACGCTGTTCTGTCCGGACCTGCAATTGAGCGACTTAAAACTGCGCCCATCAAAGAAGTGGTAATTACCAATACGATTCCTCTGCCACCGGAGAAGGAACTGGATAAAATCAAGTCCCTTTCTGTGGCTCCGCTATTGGGCGAGGCAATTATTAGAATTCATGAAGACCTGTCAGTCAGTAAGCTATTTAGTTAAGACTAACCCCCCCTTTTTGAATTGCGGGGGGGGTAGTTTACCATTATTTTTCTTCGGGCGTGTCGGTTGGGGCGTCTTGACCATCTTTCGCCGGTGCCGGTGGTTCCTGGTTATTGTCAGCGGAAAAAGGGGTTTCCTCTGTGATAACTGCTTCAATGTTTTCCTGAATTATGGTCACCGGTTCACTGCTAAGCTCAATATTATCACCAGGGTCTACTGGGGCTGCATTTTCAGGGGCAGACTTATTTTTTTCTTTAGCTTTCTCTTTAATATTATGACTTAGTTTTTTTGTTTTTGTTTTGGTGGATTCCCATAAATGGGCCGTGCTTTCCTTGATGTTACTGAATGTATCCTGCAGGCCGCCGTCCACTTTTATCAGGTATTCCTGGGCTCCGTTTTGCAGCACGATTACATCTGTACCCATAGTACGAATATGGGTGGCAGCCAATTGAGCCTTACCTTTAAACAGGTTATCCAAAAGCTTTCCTGATATTTCCAGCACAACGATTTTCCCGGTGGCTTCATCTATATAATATTCGTCCACATGTCCCACCAGTGTACCGTTTTCGACAATAACTTTGGTGCCGATAGGATTGGCTTTTTCCCTGATAAGTTTTAAAATTTCCGGCAAGCTGGTGGTTTTTTGCACCTGAGTGGACTGATCAATGGTAATTGCGTCACCGCCAACATTTTTTACTTTGCCGTACGGTACAATTTTTTGTTCCCTGAACCAGCCGCGTTGGTCTATAATTAATGCCGCCACTTCCATTTGCTCAGGATTGATTACGAGACCTTTGATGGTACCGATTTGCAAGCCTTCTTCGATACTGACAATTGGCATGGATATAAATCTGCGGCTTTTACGCATGCTATCCCCCCCGAAAAATAGATTTTGTTCCATATTATTCACATAATCGGTTTGTTATGCCGGATAAAAGGGAATAATATTAATAAATCTTTTGAAAAGGATGGGAAGATATGCCAGCAGCAAAACTCGGGGTTATGTTCAGGACAGGTAAGGGCCGGGGCCATATTCATGAATTGAGGAAGCAGGGAAAGATACCGGCGGTAGTGTATGGTAAAGGGCTGGCCGGCGGTCAGCCGGTAGAATTGAACAGCCGGGAATTAGAGGACATTTTGGGCCGGCAGGGTAGGAATGCATTGATTGATATTGTGTTAAGCGGCAAAAAAAATCAAAACAAGCATGTGGTGATGGTCAAGGATTTACAGCGGGATCCGATCGGGGGGAGAATTATCCATGTTGACCTTTGTAAGATTTCCCTGCGGGATAAAGTTCAAACGGCTGTCTCTGTAAATTTGACCGGGGAATCTGAAGGGGTAAAACAAGGCGGAATTTTGCAACCCGGATTGCGTGAACTCGAAATCGAATGCCTGCCGGCAAATA
>CAZWUW010000025.1:0-34081 GCA_964636895.1 uncultured Eubacteriales bacterium | reverse complement strand
ATATTTTCTCATAGTCAGGGTCATTTGACCATGCACCCGTTTATTAAGCGCTTACTATTAATCGGTTTTTTTGATTTTTTATTTAGTACTAAAACTTCCCGAAAAAAAACTGAGGAGATTTTACCTCCTCAGCTATAATTTAGATACCATTTTCTTTATTTATATAATAATTCTAAACGATATCCCGAACCAACTAAAGGGCTGGCAGCATGATTTTCTCCTCCGTAGAAGAAAACCGTAACTCGTCTGGTACCCTTGCTAAATTCTGCAGAGAAGAAATTGCTGGCCGCAGCAGGTTCCGTTGCAGGCGGAGTCCATCCGTTAAGAGACATATTCTGCTTATAATAGGTCCATACACTTTGAGCGTCAACGTCATTTCGTCGGTTAGAGATCAGTAACTTACCGCCCTGATAACCCTTAGGCATCCATGTCTCATTTGCCCATATATCAGACGGTTGAGGAACACTCCACTGATAACCAGGATATAACGGAATATCGGCAGGTTGCTGCTGAATAACATTTATGTTATGGGCCTGATTATGACAAGCGGCACAATTTCGATTATTTGTGATTATCGCCATTCTAACATCAACGCTACTACTCTTATGACATGAACTGCAGGTAAGAACTTTTTTCTGAGTAACTGGATTACTGATATGTTCGTCAATAAGGGAAATCTGATGACAAGTTTGGGTACAGTTGCTATCAATAATCCCGATATGAGCATTACTAAGGTTAGTAGCATTATGACATTCGACACAGTCATAACTCTGCTCTCCGCCGTTAAGCTTGGTAGTAATAAGCCCAACCTTTTTAGAAGCTTCTGTACCTGTTGTATGGCAAGTACTGCAGCTCTGGTGAAATCCTGTTACTTCGGTATCCACACCATCAAACTTGGCGCTATGCCTGGGAGCCAAATTATTCTGGGCATTATGGCAATCAAAACACGAGTAAATCTTAGGATTGCCGGCAGCAAGTGTTGAAATTGTAGGCCATAGTTCCTGTTTTCCATGACAAGTATCACATTTGGCGTGGGAATCGCCAATAAGGCTAAGGTTATCATTTTTGTTGGCAATATGATAAAGCCGGTGTTCCGACGGTACAATCAAGACATTATTATTAAAATGACACTGAGTGCAAGCACGTTTGCTTTGAGCACCGTTAGCCCCCGTTACAACAGTTTTAACAGATAAAGGGATGGGCCCCGCCGGTTTATGACAAACCAAACAATCTTTACCTTTATTAGCGTGTTCAACGGCTAAATTATTACTGTGACAGCCCTGACAAGTAACTGTCTGAAGACCGCCGGCAAGATTAAGTGTTCCGGTTACCGGAGCGGTATGTGATGAATCTATTGCTTGTTGAGGGTGACCAGTTGAATCTTTGGCGTTTGTCCCCAATCTTGGGTGACAGTTAACACAAAGTTGACTGCTATTGGTATTAGTTAGCTTAACATTAGGCATTGATTGATGGCACTGTGATAATGAACAACTGATAGTTTGCGCAGAATAACTCGTTCCACTGGCCAAAATTTTGGTGATAGCGGAATAAGCTGTTGCCCCATGCTTAGTATGTGGAATTGCCTGCTTATGACAAGCAGTACAAGAAACAGGTCCATGACATTTAGTAGCACAGGAATTAGTAGCTGCGGTATTCTTACCTCCATTATAACCATCATGAGCAAAGTGAAGGATTTGATAGTTCGTATTTACCGCCTGATTTGTTTTACTGAAGAATCCGGCACCTGAAACAAAAACCCGGCTTGAACGAGCCAGACCGTGGTAACCCTCCCGGTGACATTCCCAACAAGCCGAAAAACTGGTTACATTACCAGCGGCATCAAACTTGGCAACCCGCTGCACGGAATTATTCGGAAGAAAAGTAAAATCGGAAACATATGTACCGTGACATGCAGAACAGTTGGAAGCATTATAAACAGTGGCTGCAACCGTATCCTGGCCGGCAAAAAGACTACCCATTAAAGCAAAAGCTACAACCACTAAGAATACCAAAATTTGCTTTTTATCTGGAAGTTTTATTATTGTGCTGATAATCATAAATACTATACACCTCCCTAATTCAAAGAAAATATTGACATACTATATCACCCAAATGGAATGTGAACTGGTTTTGTACACTGCGCAGAAATTCTGCGGTAAAGTACTAAAAATCAGTAATAATATTCGATGTGATGGCTTTGGCCTTTAAAGCTTATCTTTAAGCTAAAAATATCAGTGCAACGCCAGTAAACTAATATATAAAAAACTATTCGTGAATTTACATGTTTATTCTTACTTACCTAGTACCAATATCGAAATATAATATTATAATCTGTCATATTTTGTTATAAGAAAAGGGGGGCCAGGACTTAAACCCTGGCCCTTACAGTAATTTCAGACAAAACACTCAATTAGTAGCCAACACCATAATTCCCGGTACCACCATCGCTATGTCTGTTGTATTGAGCGGCGCCATGGCACTTGAAACATACATCTCTTTCCGGGAGCCGCAGCAATGCACTGGCACCCAAACTGGTTCCGATAGTATCTGTAGCCGACCCATAAATAGTGTCATAACTACGGAACCTTTTATAGCCAATCGTAACACTTGCCGAACTACCATGAGCACGGTGGCAGGTTAAGCAGTTCAAATATTTAGTGTCTGTTGTGGCTGCATCCCTGCTACCGGTAGTGCTTGTAGCCAGCGGCAAACCATCTTTGAGAGAAGTTGAGAACCCTGTATGGCCTGTGCTAGTCAACATAACACCCATTTTATGCCGATACTTGTTGGCACCCAAACCATTGTCAACGCTGTTGGAACCTGACCTGTTCGCTGCACCAGCACCCTCAGTGTTGAACCTGTCGTGACAAGCTCCGCACCAGGCGTTAAACCCTTTACCGTACTCCATTGTCTGCCGTGTTTTGTTTTCCGTGTTTCCTGCAGAGTAGTCATAGTTAATTCTCATATATACTGCTCTATCAGTAGTAACACCAATCGGCTTTAACCTAAGTAGACGCGGGTTTATATAACCGGTATCTGCAGGATATTTACCGCCAGCATGGGGGTCATGACAGGAGCCGCATCTAAAAGCCGAAGTCCAGCCTAACTGACCACCTGGGATGTCCTTGCCTATTACCTGTCCGCTGGAAGGATAAGTGGCATTCTGATAAGCTAACTCTACACTATGTACAGATGTATTCAGTTTGATGGCAGCACCATCTATCGGGTTTACCCAGTTGGCGTAAGCAGGATCACCACTGTACACGAAACCGCCGGCAAACGAAACTCTGTCTTGAGCCATTGTACCAGTTCCCATTGTGTAACCATACTCGGCATTGTAAGCACTGGCATAGCTTCCTTCACCATGACAGAAGAAGCAAGTATCGGACTGAGTCGGACCGGCAACAAGTAATTTTGCAGCGTTAGCGCCGTGGGTAATGTGACAGTCCGCACAACCCCTAGAGTTGGCAGCAAAATCGCCATGGGTAAATACGTTCACAGCAAAAGCCGGGGATACCAAGATTAGACCCAGTAACACTACTAATGCAGCAATAAGTGTGCTTTTTTTCATCTTTTTCACCCCCTTTCCGCATAAGTTTAATTACAGGTTAAAGTCCTGTAAAATCTTATTACCTAATCTCATAAACCAGTACTCTTGACTTACCGTATTCCGTCACATAAAGCCTCTGATTGTTATCAATGAACACTGAGGTAGGAAGCTTCATCGTATCATCTTCACCTAGTTCAGACTGGGTTGGCTCAGCATAGGAGAACCGGAACATAACTTTTCCTTCTTTATTCGCAATAGCCACTCCATTGCTAAGTCCTTCAGCGGTGTACAGGTTGCCGGCCTTATCAAAGGCTAAGCCCCGGGGAATAGAATAACCGCCGGCACCATTAGTATCAACCCCTGATATTTCTTGTAGAAAACTCCCTTGCAGGTCAAATACCTGAATCCGGTTGTTATTGGAATCGACGACATATATTTTGCTATCATCAGTCACATATATGGACTGCGGATGGTAAAACGCCCCCTGCTCTCCGCCTTCTTTACCAAACTGGTTTAATACCTTCCCTGAATTGTCCAGAACCTTTATCTGAGCCCGGGCGCCATCGAGGACAAAAAACTTTTCATTTTTATAAACAACAGCAATAGGCATATTAATAGATTTGTCACCAAAATAGCGAATAAATTGACCCTGGTTGTTAAAAACGTGTATTTTTTTTGTTCCAGTATCGGCAACAAATATTTCACTGTCAATAAACTCAATATACACTGGAGTTCTCAGTCTCCCTGCTCCTCCAGCACCAAACTGAGATAAAAACTTGCCGTCATAACCAAAAATTGCTATCCTATCGTTTTTTGAATCGGCCACATATATCTTATCATTTTCAACTGCGGTAAATAAGGGTTTATTCAGAGTTGTTGTATTGCTCCCATAAATTGTATATAGATACTTGGGTTGGGGTATATCAGGAGCAGTTATTCTTGCTAATGTATCTAGCGGATTCTGTTTTCTTAGATACCACCAGCCAAAAAATATTACTCCTATAAGGACAATAATCAATGTGATGTTAAGTACCCGCGAAAATTGAATTTTTTTATTTAATTTTGTCAAATTGAACTGCCCCGGGCAATCCTGTACCTGAGGCAAACACACCTCCTGCAACTAAATTTTATATCTGTTGCTGCTATTCTTTTAATGATTTTTCTAGTGCCTGTGCTTCCGGGTAATCAGGTACATATTTTAAGGCTTTTTGCACAATTTCAAGGGCTTCTTGCTTTTTACCCATTTTAGCATAAGTCTTCGCGAGGTCAAGATGGACATCAGCCGCCGCGGTTTCTATTTCCAGAGCTTTTTTATATGCCTTTACGGCCTTATCATATTGTTTTGTATGATGGTATGCTACCCCTAAATTGTATTGCGCTATAAAGTAGAACGGGTAGTCTTTAACAAGGGGTTCTAAAACTTTTATGGCTTTGTCATACTGCCCGACTTCCCGGTAAGCAAATCCTAAACTAAACCGGGTAACTTCGCTTTTTTTATCCAATTCATATGCCTTTTCAAATTCTTTCAAGGCTTCTTGTTTTTTCCCGCGGACTAACAATTGATTCCCAAGCGCAATTCGTCCTCGGGGATCCTTTGGTTTGTTTTTGACAACTTGCTCAATGCGCTGCAAATCCCTGTCAATTCCTGTAGTTCCATCAAAACTATTCCAGAAAAACTTATTGCCTACAATCAAACCAATTACAACTATCGATACTATTGTTAAAATGATAATAATCAAAGCTGTTTTTAATGAAATCTCTCGCTCCGAGCTAGTATTTGGGTTAATTTCCACGATTCCACCTCCGAACAGACTTAGAATCAATATAATGTATTTTCATCTGCTATGCCTCCTGGTTTTGTTAACACCTATTGTCTTGTATATGTTTTAACCTTTTTATTAATAGTTTCAGACCTGGGCTCGCTTTTGTATCCAGGAACTTTAGTTTCAATTTCCTTGGGTTTGGGTTCATTTCTTGGCGGTATAGTTTTATGCACGGAGTAAAACTTACCTGTGTCTCGCTTCCCGTGACACTTCAGACAAAAACCGTCATCAGGCAGCAGCGTAAACTTTCTGTAAGGTGTTCCATGCGGCCCGTGACAACTGGTACACTGCATATATCCCCCCCGCCATGGGTCCTTGTATTTTTCGCCATACGGGTGATTTATCCTGGCCTTAGCAATCTTTGTATGGCAGTTGTTGCACATCGGTTCCTGTTTATCCAATAGCAGCGGTTTCCATTTAGAACCGTGGGGTACATGGCAGTTAGTACAGGCCCCCAGTCCGCCGGGTCCGTCAGCCTTTTTGGCATGGGCCAGTTTTTCATATGTTGCTTCCAAGCCTTTATGGCATATATAACAAAGCTGGTTTCCAGCCTTACGGACCAAATTCGGTCCGGGACCGACATGTGGGTCGTGGCAGCCGTCACAATGCAGCAGCCCGTTACCTACCGGGTGCCGGGACGGCAGTTCAAACTGCGGCCGCATCTGACCATGACAGAGGTAACAAAGGTCGGTACGTGTTTCCGGTAACAGCGCCGGATTCGGCGAAGCATGCGGAACATGGCATTTGCTGCATCTCTCTTTTACCGGTGTATGGACATAACCGGTTTTTAATTTGTCTTTCAAACCCACATGACAAGCTAAACAAAATTCCGGTTCCGGAATCAGCAGCAATTTTTCACCGGGTGTGGCATGCGCACCGTGGCAGTTAATACAGTCACCGGTCTGGTAAGGTTTGTGCTGTACCGGCATCAACAGTTCATTCTGGCGGTCATAATGGCAGCTAAAGCACAATTCCTTGCCGCCCAGCCTGGTCATGCCTCTGTATTTTGATGCATGCGGGGCGTGACAGTCCGCGCAGGCGTTAATTTCATATGGTTTGTGTTTAACTGGGAAGGGATAAACCAAATCCAGTTTATGACAGCTAACACATAGTTCCTGCGGAGACATCCGGAGTAAATCGGGATAGTCTGAAGCGTGCGGGTCATGGCAGTCAGTGCAACGGCCTTTTTGGTAAGGGTCATGCTGATATGTATATATACTGGCATCCAACCGGTTAAAGTGACAGGTAGTACACAGCCTGTCAACGTCAATTACAAACTCGTATTTTCCGGAACCGACGGTATGCTGGGCATGACAGTCGGTGCAAAACCATTTAACAAAAGGTGCATGAGTGAATTTTTTTTGAAAGTCACGACTCTTGTCAGAATGGCAAAGACCACAGGTTTTTTTATCGGATTCACGGTTAGGCAGTTTCGGTGGCTGATAAGATGTTGAAAACATATTGGATTTCAGATAATCAAATATTCGACCAAGCTCTTCCCTTACCGTCGGCAATGAAATTAAAATGCCAATTACCGCAATAAGGAGAAGGCCGAAGACAAGAATCTTGTTACGCCCCATCCTGACCGGCTCCTTTCGCCACCTTTCAACAGACATCCGGCATGTTGTATTTAGCAGCTACTTTTTGTCAATAATAACTGAAAGCACTTTCACTATTATATATCGTCATATTTGCATTTTTTTTTAGGGGCAGGAAGAATATATTTCAAATATTAGTAGTTTTTTTACAGGTTATAGAATTCGGCAAATAAAATGAGATTCCTGCCGAATAAGTCACGAATTTACAGAAAATTTGCTACATTGTTTGACAAAAAGTATTAAACTACGACAATGCCAGCGTTGACCAGTGTAAATATGGTAATATTAACTTATTTAACCAGTATGCTAAAGCCGAGAAAAGCAGGAGAATCGCTCATCTCCTGCTCTAAGGCTTATTAATGTTTACTGGCTGTATCCAGAGCTGACAACCGTTTGCGCTATACCCGTATTAGCCACAGTTTGATCCCTACCGGTATAAGTATTGGTCAGCTTCTGACCGGAGTTTACCTGGGCAGCGCTGGTTTTAGTATGGCAATATGAACAGTTGGATGTATCGTGGCAAGAAAAACATTTGCCTTTGACAATCCCTTGGGTCTTGATAATTTCGGGATGCTGCATACGCCAACCCGGCTCATGGGCCTTTTCTAATATAAATGAGTCTTTATTGTAAGTGGTGGGGCCATCGGCTCCAGGTCCGGTCTTTCCTCCGGCATCCTGTGTTTTCTTACCGCTGCCATGACATTTGTCACAGTATGTCGGTGTTGACTTTTCGGCCGGTTTGGGTTTTGGCTTGTTATGACAAACCAGACAGCCTGGGATATCGGGCTTGGCGTCATACTTATGAGTGATTTTCCAATCTTCAGTATGACCTTTGGGCCTTTTTTGATGACAGTCATAACAGAATACATTGCCTCTGGCGTAACGGGCCACCTTATCTGCCACCGGTACATCCTTGGCTTCGAGGGAGTAGGAATGACACTTGTTGCAATAACTCAGGTCAGCTTTGGCCAACGCACCGTGGTTTTTCTCCAAAAAGGTTTTGACTTTGTGGTCGGCCGGCAGGGAAATTGAAGTATGACAGGCTTCACAGGCCTGAGTTACATTACGCTTGATATGACAGTCAAGACAAACATTCATCTTAGGTTCGGTGTATTCCTTGACCATCTGTTTTTTTCCGACTTCGAGGGTCCAGGCGGCATAATTATCATCTTTGGTCATGCCCCTGCCCACGATGTTGCCATGAGCCACACCGTTATGGCATTCAACACACAGCACTTTTTTATCTGCATGCTTGTCATGAGGGATAATCAGGTCACCGGATGGTGTAAAACTGCGGTAGGTGGAATGGCACTGGGTACAAACCTCATCGGGTAACTTATTCGTCATCCGAATCGGCCGGTTATAGGTACCCGTATAATACAGCAACAGTTCCTTAGAGGCGGAAAGTTTATGCGCTACTAAGTTGCCCAGACCGGGCTTAATGTGACAGGACGTACAGGGAACCTGTACATGGGATGACGCTTCCCAGGTCACGTACTCAGGTGCCATCACATGACACTTGGCACAAAACGATGGGGCCATGGTTAGCTTAAGCGCACCAGCAACACCGATGACCAGGAAGAGAAATATCCCCACCGTCAGGATGCCTAATTTTAGTTTGTCTTCCGTCCTGGATAAATCAAGTTTTTTGATTATCCTCCACTGCGGCAGCTTCATTACGGGTTCCTCCCATGGACCTCCGGAAAAATCTTACTTAAACCAGTGGCACTTGTTGCAGGTCAGATTAGCCGGCGCTTTTACCGGTTCTTCTTTCTTCACATTATGACAGGCGACACAGTTCTTCATGCCTTTAGCAGTTACAGCTTCCTTATGGTAAGGCATCCAGGTGTTTCTGTCTTTATGATTATCAGGCAGCTTGGCATGGCAATCGACACAGAACTTGTTGGTCCAGGCAAAATCTTTGACTTTCTGCCCGGGTGCCATTTTGTTGAGCTTAACTCCGTCAGCCGCTAAATTGGTGTTAGTACCAACATTATGGCAGGATACACAACCCTTCAGGTCTTTTTCGGCATCAATCCCGTGGACGGTAAGAAAGTTCTTCTGGCGATGGCTTTTGGGAGTAAAGATTTGTTTGTGGCAGGCTTCGCAGGACCAGTTGACTTTTTCTATGTTTTTGACTCCGTATTTGGGCGGATTCAAGTGACAGTCAACACAGACATCCATATCAGGCCGGACATATTCCATCTCCATATTCTTTTTGCCGTCTTCCATGGTCCAGGCGCTTAAATCACCGGTGGCAACCTTACGTCCGGCAATGTTTCCGTGCGCTACTCCGGAGTGGCATTTAACGCAGCTTACACCTTTTTCGCCATGTAATTCGTGCGGTACTATCAGGTCACCGGATAATGTAAAGGTCCGGGTTTGCACGGAGTGACACCGCAAACAGAGGTCATCCGACAATTCATGTTTCATTTTAATCGGTTTTTTATAATCCTTGAGCACATAACTATATAAGTGTTTGGTAGCAATGACCTTGTCCTTAACCGTATTGACAAGACCCGGCTTCATGTGACAGTCGACACATCTGATCTGACTATGGGAAGAATACTTCCAGGTTACATATTCCGGGTTCATGGTAGCGTGACAAAGCTTACAGAATTCCGGCGACATAGTCAGGGAAATACCGCCAACCGTAGCCACCAGTACAAATAGCAAGGTGCCGCTAATCAAAATAAATAATTTCAGTTTGTCTTCCGTCTTTGATAAGTCAAATTTAAATTTATCTTTTATTCCCATTGGTTAGTTCTGCCTCCTTACCCCATAATAATGTGCTTTTCTTCACAACGATAATCAAACTCTTTTTTTCATACGGTAAAACATTCTACGCGTTCTAAAAAAAACCTCTTTTAAAATTTCAATACCGCCGTACATTAATAAAATCAGCTATTAAGTCCAGACTCTTCTTGGCTTTACCGTCAGGAAGGATTTTTAATTGTTGCTTGGCCTTAATTAAATACCGGTTAGATACTGCAAAAGAAAAATCTACGGCTCCGCAATCTTTAATAATTTTAACAGCCTCTAGGACTTCCCCCTCCTTTTTTTCTTTCTTCGAGATGATTTCGGCCAGTCTTTTGGCACCGACTGCCTTTTGTAAAGCATAAATCACAGGCAAAGTAATAATACCCTGCCTTAAATCACTGCCAATTGGTTTGCCTAATTGCTTTTGGTCGGCAATTAAATCAAGGATATCATCCGTTATCTGAAAAGCCATCCCCAGATAATACCCGTACCGGTTCAAGGCGCGCACATATTCAGGCGGCGCCCCGCAGGCAATGGCCCCCAGTTCGCAACTGGCGGAAATCAGGAGTGCCGTTTTGCGTTTTATCTTAAAAAAATAATCCTTGACCCCCTGGTTGGCATCAAAACTGGTGACAATCTGCTGAATCTCTCCCTCAGTCATTTTGACGCTGACATCAGCCAAAATACGGGCAATGTCGTCATTTTCGCACTTAGCAATAAGCACTAGTGACTGGGCCAACAAATAGTCCCCGGTATATATAGATATCCGGTCACCCCAGTTGGCCTTAACGGTAGGTATCCCCCGCCTGGTTAAAGAGGCATCAATTACGTCATCATGCACCAGCGTAGCCATATGAATTAATTCCAGAGCCATGGCTAATGGCAATAACCGCTGCAGGTTGTAGCAGCAGATTTTGCCTGCTAACAATGCAAATGCTGGCCTGAGACGCTTCCCCCCGGCGTTCAGCAGGTGAGCGGAAGTCTCGGTCAATAAAAGGTCAGGGGTTTTCACTATGGACTGCAGTTCTTTCTCTACAATCTGGAGGTCGTCTTTTATTTCGTTAAATAGTTCAAATGGTTTCATCATTTCACCTGCTTGACGAAAAGGAGCTAATTGTGTCACAATTTCCTAGTATGTACACTTGCAATATATTCGGCATTGTCTAAAAAATTCCTGCCAGTTACAAAATAAAGTGTACGCAAAAAAAGAGCAGTTTACACCCTGCTCTAAATTTACATTATTTATTTTCTACATCATTAACTGCTTCGTTTAATTCTTTTTGTACGTCTTTAGAGGCCCTTTTAAATTCGTTGATGCCGCGGCCAAGCGCTTTGCCAACATCAGGCAGTTTACCCGGGCCAAAAATAATCAAAGCCAACACCAGAATTATCATCAACTCCGGTATACCGATACTGGGTAAAAATCCAAACATAACTCTTGCACCTCCGTATTTCTAAAGCTATTTGTCCATAAATCTTATCGTTATTATCTCACAAAGTAAAAGAAAAGTAAACTAAGTTAATTTTGATTTGTCTAGTTTTTTATGATATAATCAAATAGCTTTGAAACTTAATGGGAGCGGATTGGGCCTGGTGGCTTGCCCGGACTTCAAATCCGCTGGCGGGCAGTAATCCTGTCCGCGGTGGGTTCGATTCCCACACGCTCCCGCCATATTTGTGTAGCAAAACGCGACCGATGTCGCGTTTTTTGTATGTTAAGGAAATTATGCTTTTTTCAAGCTGTGGATAATTTCCTTAACATGGGGGGTTATAGGGGGTATGCCCCCTATGCTTCGGGGGTAACAGGAGCGAAGCGACGTCATAGGGGGCTGGCCCCCTTTGAACAAGAAAATTGACATCGAAGAATAAGTTGACGAAGTCAATTTTCTTGTTTGCCGGCAGTTTTCACGGCCGCCCGCCCGGCCACATATATTAGTAAAAAACTATGAATCAGGTGAAGAATAAATGGACAATATTTACCGGGTATTTAGCTCCGGCCGTGCAGGCCAAATCTGGGAGATACCATTAGCCTTAAGACAACGGCTGGCATTAAATGAAAATGCAACGGTGCAACTATGCTGCGGCTCAGCCACAGCAGCGGTTAAAGTCCGTTCAGGGGGGCAGGCAAATAACATATATAACAGACAAATGAGGCTATCACCAGAGGTTATCCGGAGACTGCACCTGCCAAGCGGAACAGCTCTGCAGGCAATAGCAATAAGCCGGCATACTGTCCGGCTGGGACCGGTCATTGGCATCCTCGCTTTTCACAGTCATATTATTAACGATAAACTAAATTATTATCGCACATATGCCAAACTGTACAAAAACAAGGGCCTGCTTTTTGTTTTTTCCGGGCCTGCCCTGGCCGGCAAAAGCTACACTATTGGCGGATTTTCCTATAACCATGAGCAGCAGCTTTGGCAATACGGTGAATTCCCTTATCCCGATGTGGTAATAGACCGCTGTTATCCCAACGTCCCTCTTTATCATCGTAAATTAATCCATGTTATCGGCCCCGGACGGATTATTAACAATAAAAGCAATATCAGCAAATGGGATTTTCATACCGCCTTACTTAACGAACCGGATCTAAAAACTCATTTGCCTGAATCAGCGCTGCTTACAGATAATTCGGTCCTGACAGGCTTTCTGGATAAATACCGGCAGGTTTTTGCCAAACCTACCGGTGGCATGAAAGGCATTGGCATTGTACAGATTAGCCGTCGGTCAGACAAAAAGCTTAAATGCCAGTATACACGGGATACAGAAATGATTACACAGACTGTTTTGTCGCCTGCGGAAATCTGGCCGGTATTGAAAAAAGCCGCCGGTCGCAGCAGACCTTATATTATCCAGCAAGCAATTCCCCGCCTTACATTTCAGGGTGCTCCCTTCTCTTTCCGGGTATGGGCTATGAAGAACGGTAAGGGGCGCTGGGTGATGCCCGGCATGTTTGCCAAAAGCGCTTCGCAAAATGGCTTTTTGACTAATTTTACGGCCGGGGCCAAGCTTATTCCGTTAAATGAATTACTCAGTACCGTCACAGCCAGAATTGCCTGCAAACGTGCCGATTTGCTGGCTTCGCTGGAAAAACTGGCCGTGCAAACCGGTGCCGCACTGGATAAAAGGTACGGCCCGCTCAGTGAACTGGGCCTGGATATCGTTATCTCGTCGGATGGTAAATTATGGCTAATTGAGGCCAATGGCAATCCCGGTAAGATACCAATTTTTATGCAAAAGGAATATCCCCTGTTTCGTTATTTGGTTTTTCAATACCCCCTGGACTACGCCGGTTATCTGGCCGGTTTTCGGTAAAATCTCCGGCACAAGAATAAATCTCCTCTCCTTTTAACAGAATAAAAAAAGATGTACTTATAGTTTACCTTGAAGGAGATGAAATTTTTGGTGAAAGAAAAACAACCATTACCCCAGGTGGCATATTTTTGCATGGAGTACGGCCTGCATGAAGAATTACCGATATATGCCGGCGGCCTCGGGGTGCTGGCCGGCGATTTTCTGAAGTCGGCGTACGACCAGGGCTTGCCCGCGGTAGGACTGGGTATCCTGTGGCGGCAGGATTATACCGAGCAATATATTGGTAATGACGGGCGGCCTTATGACGTCTATCCGACATATGATTACGCCTTTATCAAAGATACCGGCAAAACGGTCCAGGTACGGGTCAGAGGTGCTGATGTGACCTGCAAAATACGCCTGGCCGATCAATACAAAAATGCACCCCTTTATCTGTTGGACACCAACTTTCCAGGCAGCGACCACGGCTGGATGACAGGCAAATTATACGGGGGGGCGGAACAGGACCGGATTGCACAGGAAATCATTCTGGGTATCGGTGGTGTGCGGGCACTGCGGGTGCTCGGCATCCAGGTAAACCGATACCATTTTAATGAAGGACACGCGGTTTTCGCCGGTCTGGAATTAATTCGCGAAAAGATGCAACAACAGGGCATGTCTTTTCATGACGCCTGGTCCGCCACCCGGCAGGAAATCGTCTTTACAACGCATACCCCGGTTTCAGCGGGCAACGAAATCCATAACCACGGACTGTTACAGCACATGGAAGCTTATAACGGCCTTTCTTACGAGCAAGTGTGTGAACTCGGCGGCGACCCTTTTAACATGACCGCTGCCGCTCTTCGGCTATCCGTTATGGCCAATGCCGTATCCAAATTACACGGCCAGACTGCCCGGCAGATGTGGAAAGACGTCCGGGATGCGGCTCCCATAATTTCCATTACCAACGGTGTGCACCCGGAAACCTGGCAGGATAAAAAAGTTGCCGCTGCTTTTAAGCAGGGTACCGACTTGTGGGCACCCCATATGCAGGCTAAAATGGAATTAATTGAATTTATCCGCCGAAACAGCGATGCCATTTTTAACCCCGATAAGCTTACGGTAGGTTTTGCCCGCCGGGCTGCCCCGTATAAAAGAAGTGAGTTGATATTCAGGGATGCTGAGGTAATCGATCCATTGCTGCGGCAAGGTAAACTACAGTTGATTTTTTCCGGTAAAGCGCACCCTAAAGACGAAATGGGCAAGGACATTATCGCCGACCTGGTAAAAATGGACCGCAAATACAAGGATAGTGTGGTTTTTCTGGAAAACTATAATATGCACGTGGCCCGGCTGATGGTGCGGGGCTGTGATGTCTGGCTGAATAACCCCCGGCGGCCGCTGGAGGCCAGCGGCACTTCAGGTATGAAAGCAGCCATGAACGGGGTATTGAATGTCAGCATCGTTGACGG
Source organism: uncultured Eubacteriales bacterium (assembly GCA_964636895.1). Classification (GTDB taxonomy): domain Bacteria; phylum Bacillota; class Thermincolia; order Thermincolales; family CAZWUW01; genus CAZWUW01. The sequence goes on along the minus strand of CAZWUW010000025.1, from coordinate 19,581 downwards.
TTGGGTAGCGGAAGGGGTGCAGCACGGGATTAGCGGCTGGGCCTTATGTTCCATATGCAACCGGGCGGAACAGCACCTGCCGGAAGACGAACGGGATTTGCGGGCATTATACCGGACGCTTTTCGATGAGGTTCTTCCCACCTATTACGCTGACCGGGCCAAGTGGACTGAGATGATGCGCGCGAGCATTGATATGGCCCACTACCAGTTCTCGTCCCACCGGATGATTCGGGAATATTTTGATATTCTGTACGGCAAAATGAGCGGAGCAGAGGTTAGGATTGCAGAAACAATAAAATAACCGGAAACCGGGGTCAGCATACCTGCTCGGCCCCGGTTTCTAACTGGTTTTCCAGCAATTCAATAAAACTTTTCACAATTTCGGGGTCAAACTGAGTTCCAGCACAGTTCTTCATTTCGATAATCGCTTCTTGGAAGTTTTTCCTTATACCGTAAGGCCGGTTGGAGGTCATCGCATCAAAACTGTCCGCCACTGCCATAATTCGCGCATGCAAAGGGATTTGCAATTCCCTTAAACCGGTTGGATAGCCTTTGCCGTCATAGCGCTCATGATGATACTTTAATAAAGGTATTACAGGCTGCAGGGCCTCTATTGTTTTAACCATTTCCGCACCCCAGTGCGGGTGCTGTTTTACTAACTTAAATTCATCTTCACTGAGGCGGCCTTTTTTCATCAGGATGGCCCGGCTGATTTCAATTTTTCCTATATCATGCAAAAAAGCACCAATTTTAATGGTTTTGATTTCCTCTGATGACAGACCCATTTTTTCGGCGATGGCTACAGCATACTTGCCCACCCGCTCGGAATGGCCGTAGGTGTATTTGTCCTTGGCGTTAACAATTCGCACCAGCATCTTGATAGAATTAAGCAGTTCCACCTCAGACTGGTTCAGATCAGCTTTTAGTTCATCCAGCACGGAAAAATACAGTTCCACTTTGTTCCGGCTAAAATATTTGGCTTTGTAAAGTGCCTCATCCGCTAATTTAATAAGGTCTTCTTTGTTTTTCGCATTATCGGGAAATGTGGCCACACCGATTGAAATAGTCAAATTACCGGAAGGCTGCTGTTCGCGTCCGGAAAATGGATAGTCTTCCACCGCCAGTCTTATTTTCTCGGCCATTGACAAAGCATCATTTTTAGCGGCACCGTAGAGAATAATGGTAAATTCTTCCCCACCATACCGGGCGACCATGTCATTAGGACCCAGTTCCGTAATCAAAAGTTGGCCCAGCTCATACAACAACTGGTCTCCCGCCTGATGGCCGAAAAGGTCATTGTAATGCTTAAAATGATCGATATCCACTATTAGCAGCGCCAGCGGTTGGTTTTCTTGTTCGGCTAAAGCCACGGCCTGAGTAAAGCATTCCTGAAAATAACGGTGATTATAAAGCTTGGTCAATCCATCGGTAATGGCCATTACCAGCAATTCTTCGTTTTTCAGTTGTAACTCCCGTTGCTGATGCAAAATATTCGCCTGCATGGTTTTAATGCGTTCCACCATACTGTTAAAAGCCCCGGCCAGGATACCGATTTCATCCTGTGAACGCACATCCACTGCCACTGAAAAATCCCCGGCGGCCACCTGTTCTACCCCCTCAGCCAAACATCGCAAAGGGGATGATATTTTTTGGGCCTGCCAGATAGAAAGCATAAAAACGATAGCACAGCTGATTATGATAATCCCAAATGTTTTGTTCCGCAAAGCGATTGCCGCTTTTAAGGCCTGCTGTGCCGGCACTTGGATGACCACGCCCCACTCCGTTTCTTCGATAGGGGCATAACCTACTAATACTTCTTCGCCGTCAACACCCTTAAACTCCCGGGGTAGTTTTGATTCGTCTTGAATATTATTAATTACCAAGTCATCTATCCGTTGAGCCAACAGCCTGTCGGTATCAAGGTGATAAATCAGCCCACCTTTTTTTGTCAACACATAACCGGAAATGTTTTTATCCCTTACGGCATCTTCCACTAACCGGGACAATGTTTTGTTTGTAAGCAGGTTGATGCTGCCACTGACAACGCCAGTGACATTGCCGTGAGCATCCCTAATCGGGTTAGCTATCACAACTATCAGGTTACCCGTATTTGCCATATATGGCTCGCTAATAAAAGTCCGGCCTGTTTTAAGCACTGTTTTTATATAAGGCCGATTGCTAAAGTTTTGCCCAATCAAATTCTTATTCCCGGGGTAAAAATTCTCCATAATTCCTTTATGGTTGGTTATACTAATTCCATCAAAAAATCCGTTTGCTTCAAATAATTGTGCCAGGTTTTGCTGGCGCTTCACAAGATCGGTCTCCCGCAGCCATGAGCTGTCTGCCTGCCCCCGACCTATCCGCATGGCAGAATTCATAAAAATCTTCACTTCATTAGCTAACACTCTGGCTACATTTTGGTTGTTCTGCAGCGCGGAATCACGGGCATACTCATAAAACACCCACAGTGAAGTGCCGCCCAGAATTAAGGAAGCACCAATGACCAGGCTTAATGTCAGCATGATTATTTTACGGTTCAGGCGATAAGCAGAAAATTCCATGACGGTCATCCTTCAAAATTAACTATTGGAAACAATTACTAGTACAGTTTTCGACAATTTTTTTCAATTTCCTCCTTTTTACCAAAACTAAAATAAACAGTACTATCCTTAAAAAACAAGGAGGCCAATGGCTTACATCAGGCCATTGACCTTCTCATTATACCGGTGTTTTAGCGCTCTTGCGGAACCTACGATGGATAAAACCGCCGGCTTTATGTTTAAAGTCATCAATCAAGGTATAAACAACCGGAATTACTATCAGTGTAAACAAGGTAGATGATAGCAAACCGCCGATTAACACCCAGGCCATTCCGGACCTGGTTTCTGCGCCTGCACCCAAAGCCAGCGCGGTAGGTAACATGCCGAATATCATGGTTACAGTTGTCATAATTATGGGCCGCAACCTGGTTTTACCGGCTTCCACCAGGGCTTCCCGCAGGGAAAGCCCCCGTTCCATCAGGGTATGTGTATAATCTATCAACAATGTACCGTTTTTTGCCACCAAACCGTCCATCATAATCAGGCCAATCATGGAAAAAAGATTCAGTGTATTGCCGGTGATGGCCAAGGCCGCAAAAGCTCCTATCACCCCAAGAGGCAGGGCCAGCATCCTGATGAAGGGTGTCAGGAAGGATTCGTAAAGCATTACCAAAACCATATAAACCAAAATTACAGATAGGATTAAAGCGGAAATAAGGTCGGTAAAAGTTTCTTTCATCCCTTCCGCCTGACCGGCAAAAGTGATTCGGTAGCCCGGCGGCAGTTTGATTTGAGCCACTTTTTCACTTGCTTCCTGCAAAAAATCGTTCAATGTCCTATCCCGGAGAACCCCGCTTATAGTAATGGCCCGCTGCCGGTCAATGCGGTTAATTTCCGTCGGCCCAATGCCTGGACCGATATTCGCTACCTGCTGTAATTGCACGTTAGTGCCGGTCATAGAAGTCACAGTAAGGTTTTTGATTTCATTAATATCAGATTTATTCAAACCCTCCAGGCGAATCAGGATATCTGTTTCATCGCCGCTCTCCCGGTATTTGCCGGCGGTGTCGCCGTTTAGACCGGCTCTCACCGCCCGGGCCACATCGTCTACTGAGAAACCGGCTTCAGCAGCCTTGCGCCGGTCTACCTGAAGCTGAATTTCCGGTTGGCCCAGCCGCCAGTTCGTATCCACATCACGGGCACCGGGGATTGCGGCAATGACAGCCTTCACCTGATTGGCCAAGGCCACCAGCTTTTTGGTATCCGGGCCGGTCACTTCAAGGTCAATATCACTGCCGGACGGTCCCATATTGTCCGCCACACTGACAGTTATTTTACCCTGGACAAAACCCGTCCCCCATTTGCTGATCTGGTCACCTACCTGCCAGATACTCCGGTCCCGCTTTTTTTTATCCACAAGCTGAATACCAACCCGACCCAGATGAGAGCCGGCAGAACTCCCCTGCATCCCACCGGAGGAGCCCAGGGTTGAATGATAATACTTAATTTCCGGAATAGTCTGCAGGTATTTCTCCATATCTTCTAAAGCCGTATCCGTCTTACCGATGGGGGTGCCGACAGGCATTTCCAGGTTAACGGTTAATTCGCCCTGATCAATTTTGGGCATCTGCTCAGCGCCGATAATACCTGTTGCCGGCAGGGACAGACTGGCTAAAAACACCAGGAACACAGCCGCCAGCACAGTTTTGCGGTGGTTTAAAGACCAGTGCAGGAAGGAAATATAACTGCCTTTAATTTTTTCTCCCACCGGGGCGGTGCATTTCCAAAACCAGCTGAACATGGACTTGCGCCCCGAGCTCGTAAGTGCTCCGTTCGGCTGCCCGCTGCCATTATCTTTTTTAAACAGTTTGGCAGCCAGCATGGGCGTAAGTGTAAAAGAGATAAAAAGGGAAAACAAAGTAGCAAATACCACCGTCAAACCGAACTGGCGAAAGAACTGACCCACCATGCCACTCATAAAGGCGATGGGAGCAAACACAACAACGTCGGTCAAGGTAATCGCCACAGCCGCCATACCTATTTCCATCCGCCCGTCAAGAGCGGCATCGGCGGGCTCCTTACCCATCTTCAGATGCCGGTGGATGTTCTCCAGCACAACTATCGAGTCATCCACCAGGATACCGATACAAAGGGCAAGCCCCATCAAAGAAAGCATATTAAAGGTAAACCCGGCAAAAAACATCATCATCAACGCTGCCAGGAGGGAAGTGGGGATGGCCAGGGCAACAATAACTGTGGAGCGCCACTCCCGGAGAAAAAGATAAAGCGCCAAAGCGGTAGTTAGTATCCCTTCGATAATGGAATTTCTGGTATCATCAAGGGATGCCCTGATAAACTCGGAAGTATCCCTGGAAACAACGATTTTGACATCTTCCGGCAGTTCCTTTTGTATCTGGTCAATCTCTATTTTAATCCGTTCACCCACCTCAACGATGGATGCATCACTCTGTTTGAACACCATTAGGGAAACGGCTTTTACTCCGTTAACCCGGCTGTATTCCCGCACCTCCTGGTAACCGTCGGTAACCGTAGCCACAGCACTTAGCGGGATAATGCCACCACTGCCCAGGGGTATATCTAAGTTACGGATATCCTCAAGGCTTTTGAACTCCCCCAGCACCCGCACGTTATATTCCGCTTCCGGCCGATCCAGGCGGCCGCTGGGTTGGTTCAGGTTTTCATGCCGCAGACGGTTAATTATCTGATTGATGGACAGTCCGTACCCGTTTAATTTGGCTTTATCCACAGCAACCGTTATTTCCCGTTTCTGACCACCAACCACAGAAATATCGGCAACCCCGGCAATTTTCTGCAAGCGGTCTTTGAGCAGGTCTTCAGCTATTTCTTTGGTTTCATAAAGGGGCCGGGCGCTTTGCAAGGCCATGATAAGAACTGGCTGGTCGTTCATGTCCCGCTTGAAAACTACCGGATCAGATGCATCTTCCGGCAGCCGGCCCTTGACCATATCAACCTTTTTCTGTACATCCAGCGCTGCCTGATCCGCATTAGCGGTCAACTCAAACTCAAGCACGGTAAAGGTAAAGCCTTCCGATGCCGATGACCTGAGCTTTTTCAATTTGCTCAGCGAGGCCATTTCGTTTTCCAGCGGCTTGGTAATCTGGGTTTCAATCTCCTCCGCTCCGGCACCGGGATAATTGGTTGCCACGGCAACAAAGGGTATATTAACGGCGGGAAATAGTTCCGCACTCATCTTATTATATGTATAGAGACCCAAAACCACAAAAACCATAATTACCATTGACATCATGGCCGGCCTTTTGATCGCCAGCTTAGTCAGATTCAATTCTACGCCAACTCCTCTCGGGATATGCTCTAGCAAGGGATAAGCGGCCGCCGACCGACCGGTCGGTTGCTGGCTCTAGTAAGATTCTAGCAGATGTTTCAGGAAGTGTCAATTAAGACCATATAAAAAAGCCAATGGTGCGTAAATACTTGCTCCATTGGCTTTTTTTAACTAATTTTTAACTGATTTTTAACTGCTGTTTCTGCCCCAGATAAGAGGCCTGGATACACGGGTCATGCAGCAGTTTATGGGACTCGCCTTCATGGATAATTTCGCCCCGCTCCAGCACATAGGCCCGATCAGATATTTTCAGAGCCGCCCGGGCATTCTGTTCTACTATTAGGATGGTAGTGCCCTGTTGCTTCAGGTCTACCAAAATGCCGAAGATTTCCTTGACAATTAACGGTGCCAGGCCTACCGACGGCTCATCAAGCAACAATACTTTGGGATTAGCCATCAGGCCACGGCCGATGGCCAGCATCTGCTGTTCACCACCGCTTAATGTACCGGCTATTTGTTTCATTCTGTCCTTGAGCACCGGGAAGATTTCCATTATCCGTTCCATGTCCCGGGTGATTTCCGATTTAGCCCCGGCAAAACGGTGATAAGCTCCCAGCAACAAGTTGTCATATACTGACAGGGTATCGAAAACTTCACGGCGTTCCGGCACCAGGCTAATCCCTTTGCGGACAACGAGATGAGCCTTGCCATCCTTAATCAGCTCCTGGTCCAGGGAGACAGTACCGGCCTGATTCCGGTAAATTCCGGCTATTGTCCCCAGCAAAGTACTCTTACCGGCCCCGTTAGCCCCTATCATGGCGACCATTTCGCCTTTTTTGACTTTTAATGACACACCTTTGATTACTTTTATTTGGCCATGGGATACATGTAAATCCTTAACTGTTAACAACGTCGGTCACCTCTTCTCCCAGATAAGCAGCAATGACTTTTTCATCCCGCTGAATTTCCGCCGGTGTACCTTCGGCAATTTTTATCCCGAAGTCCAGTACTACCACCCGGTCGGCAATTTCCATCACTGTGTCCATATCGTGTTCTACCAGCAACACTGTTGTACCCTGTTCCTGCAAACCGTAAATTAAATCAATCAGTTCCCTGGTTTCGGTGGCATTTAAGCCCGCTGCCGGTTCATCAAGCAAAATCATTTCCGGTTCCATGGCCAAAGCCCGGGCAATCTCCAGCAGTCGCTGCTGGCCAAAGGGGAGTGCGGCAGATGATTCGTCCGCTTTATCAGCTAATCCTACCAGGGCCAATTTCTCAAGCGCTTTTTCCTGCACTTCTTTTTCTTCCCGGCGAACCCGCGGCAGCCTCAGTGCGGACCCCAGCAAACCGGTTCGTGTCCTTACATGACAGCCGGACATAACATTTTCAAGTACACTCATATTGCGGAACACCTGCAGGTTCTGAAAAGTTCTGGTTAATCCCAAAGCAGCAATTTTAAAAGGCGGAAATCCGGTAATATGCTTGCCCTGAAAAATTATTTCGCCGCCGCTGGGCGGAAAAATCCCTGTAATCAAATTGAATATGGTGGTCTTACCTGCCCCGTTGGGGCCAATCAATGCAGCGATTTCTTTTTTTTCAATCATAAAACTGACGCTTTCTACAGCATGCACACCACCAAATGTTTTATAAAGGCTACGAACCTCCAGGATGCTCATGCAGCACTCCCCTTTCCCGGCGCTTAATGCTCAAAGGCCGCACAATTCTTTTCAAGAGGGAGGTCAGACCTTCCGGCAAAAAAATCATAATAATCATCAGGATAATGCCAAAAACGATAATCTCATATTCCCCACCTGCTTCCGGCAGGAACAGGGGGATTACCGCACGCAAAACCTCTTTCAGAATCGTGATGGTAGCTACCCCCAGCAATGGCCCCCAAAGGCTATGCAAGCCGCCGACAACCGCCATCAGCAAAAACTGGACGGAAATCATCAGGTTAAATGGGGACGGACTGATAAATGTTACATAGTGGGCATAAAGGCTGCCGGCAATGCTGGCCAGGACGGCGCTCAGAGTAAATACCTGGATTTTGTATTGGGCAGTATTAATACCCAGGCTGGCCGCGGCAAATTCACTGCCGTGAATGGATTTTAAAGCCCGGCCAACTCGTGAATTGATAATGTTATGCAACATTATCAAGACCAGCAAAACAATAATCCAGACAAGGAAATAAAACTTAAAATCATTGTTCAGGGCAATTCCGGCAATTTTTAAATAGGGTAGGCTGATACCGGAAGGCCCGCCGGTAATCTTTGTTTCTTCGACAAATACCGAATGAATAATCAATCCCAGCCCCAATGTAGCCAAGGCCAGGTAATGTTCCTGCAGTTTTAATATCGGTTTGCCCAGAATATAGGCGATTAAACCGGTGACCACCGCCGCAATAGCCATAGCCAGCCAGGGGTTTACCTGGTATGTGGCGGACAGGATAGCCGAAACGTAAGCCCCTAACCCGTAAAAAGCGGCATGACCCAGGGAAATCTGGCCGGCATAGCCTATCAACAGACCCAAACCCATGACCACAATACCGGTAATCCCTATTATCACCATCACGCCCAGGAAATATGGGCTGGGAAAAACAAAGGGGAACACGGCCAGAATAATGGTCAATCCTATCAGGGTCAGCACAAAATTATTTTTAATGAATTTCATGATTAATCCTCCGAATTTACGGCTATACCCGTTTGCTGCCAAAAACCCCAAACAGTCCACTGGGTTTTATCAGTAAAACTATCAGCAGGATGAAAAAAGAAATGGCATCCTTATAACCCGAAGAAAGTAAGCCGGCCCCGAAAGATTCCGTCACTCCCAGGATAAACCCGCCCAGCACGGCACCGGGAGCGCTGGTAAGCCCGCCCAATACTGCAGCAATAAAGCCTTTGATCCCAAGCAGCAAACCCATATCATAAGAGGCAGACGTGATAGGTGTCAACACAATCCCCGCCAAAGCGCCAATACCGGCACTAAACATGAAGGAGAAGGAGGCCATTTTTTCCGTACTGATACCCATCAGGCTGGCCGCCAGTTTGTTGATGACACAAGCCCGAACAGCTTTGCCCCAGTAGGTCCATTCAAAAAATATGTACATCGCGATTACTACCAGCAAGGTTACCGCTATTACCCACAAACTCTGAGGGACAATGGATGCCCCGCCTATGGTAATGGGTCCTCCCTGAGTAAAAGGGGCCAACGGGTACGGATTAGTGCCCCATACCAGTAAAGCTATCCCGCGGATGGAAATCGACAACCCGATAGTTATAATAAGTATAGTTGCGGGGGAAGCGTTTTTGGCCGGCCGGATTGTTATTCGTTCAACGATTCCGCCTAAGGCTGTCACCGCAAGAATCGCCAGGGCAAAAGCCAGCGCCGGCGGCAGCTGTGCCTTGGTAAAGGTGATCATCAGCAGGGCACCCAGCATGACAAACTCACCTTGGGCAAAATTAATAATACCGGATACGTTGTAAATTATGACAAAGCCCAGGGCCACCAGCGCATAAAACCCGCCGAGGGTGAGCCCGCTTAATAAATACTGCAGCAACTGGCTGGAAAAATCCATAATGTTCTCCTTTAACTACTTAATCAGCTTCCATTTGCCGTCAACAATTTCTACCAGCACCAGGGCTTCTTTTGTTAAGCCGTTGTGGTCTTCCGGGGAAAAATTGTATACCCCTGAAACAGCGGCAAAATTTTTGGTGTTCTCAATGGCCTCCCGGATTTTGCCCGGCTCAGCGGAACCCGATGTTTCAATGGCTTGCTTCAGCAGATACAGCGCATCCGGTATATGACCGCCGAAGGTAGTCCGGCTCATCGCACCGTATTTCCCTTCATAGTCTTTGATATAATCCATGATAGGTTTTTTCTGCACATCAGAATCAGGCAGGTCTTCTGCTACTAAAATTTTCCCTATGGGGAAAACAACTCCGTTGGCATCCGGGCCGGTCAATTCTATAAAGGCCTTGTTACCAATACCATGGCTATGAATAAGAGGCACCGTCATGCCCAGAGTACGGAAATTCTTAGTTACTGTAGAGGCTGAAGGCGGAATAGCCCATACAATCACGGCATCCGGCTTTAAACCCTTAATCCGCGTAAGCTGGACAGTCATATCCTTGTCATCGGCACCAAACTTTTCATCAGCTACAATAGTAATACCCTTCTCGGCTGCAACTTTGGCAAATTCTCCCTTGCCACTGTCACCAAAAGCATTGTTCATGCTCATAAAAGCGACCTTTTTGGCGTTTTTCCCGGCCAGGTACTCAATCATTTTTTCGGCAATCAGACTATCACTCTGCGGAATCTTAAAAATCCATTTCCGGTCTTTTACCGGCTCAACAATTTTTATACTGGCAGCCGGTGAAATGAGTGGAATTTCCGCGCTTTGTAAGTAGTTAACCATAGACATGGTAGTGCCGGTTGTGCTGGCACCGATAATAGCGATTACTTTGTCCTGTTCGACCAGTTTCTTCGCTTTTAACACGGATTTGGTTTCATCACTTTCGCTGTCCTCGATTATCAACTTGACCGGCCGGCCGTTAATACCCCCGGCGGCATTAAGCTTATCTTCCAAGATAACCGCCGAATTATACTCCGGTTCCCCCAATGAAGACGCGCTGCCGGAACTGTCCAGCACCACACCAATTTTAATTGGCTCCTTATCCGCGCTGCCACTGGTGGGCTTGACCTCCTCCTTTTGGCCGCCACAGCCCGTCAACAACAACCCGGCAATGACAAAAATGGCCAAACATGCAAGTAACCTCCGCTTACTGAACAATGCTTTCATCCTCCCCAAAAATAAATTTGCACGTAAAAAAGGCACTCCGGAACATGGAGTGCCTTTATAAATCAAATATGTCACTCCCATCCTGCCATCCTACCGTTTTTAAGGATTACCCTGCCTACAGTAATGCAACCATACTGCCAAATATTGCCTGTGTCTTCCATTTGCTTACGTTATTACATATTAACCTTACCATATTTCAGCTAAGAATTCAACCCCTTCATATCTGGGGCGTGGGAATTTCGATGGCGCTACGGCTTTGCTTCCGGTTTGTCAAATTTCGTTCTCTCTTAACAACAGGGCGTTATATAGCTTCAGAACCTTGTAATAAGTTTCGGCATCACCTGCCTGCTTGGCAAAAAGATACTGTTCCTTGAGCCGGCGAGTACAATTACGATTCTTGGCATCATCGTTTTTTATCAGCCGCAATCCGGATCGCCTGGTATGCAAAAAAAATCACCTCTGAGTAGTTTGGTATAGCTAATCTTCTATGTTTTACACTGAAAATCCTGCAGTATCATTAACCCTTTTTACCTTTTTTCATTTCCATGAACCTAACCACCATAGTCGCCGCTTCAGCTCGGCTGGCGTAATCGGCCGGTCTGAATTTATTATCCCAGTATCCCGAAATTATCCCCTTTTCCACAGCCGCCAAAACTGCTTCCCGGGCCCAACTGCTGATTTCATATGTATCATCAAAATTCAACTGGGTTACCTGTTTAGTGGCAGCTTTATCTTTTATTATCATTGCCCGGTTGAGCATCACCGCCATTTCCTCACGGTTAACCGCGCGATATGGCTGAAATGTCCGGTCAGCGTATCCCGTAATAACACCGGCCTTGACTAAAGCCGCAACAGACCCTTTGGCCCAGTCCGGAATCCTGTTATTGTCGGCAAATTTCAATTCTTCCGGGTCACCGGTCAGGCCTGTTACAGCGGCCATAAATCTGACAAACTCAACTCTGGTGATATTGCGGTCCGGCTGAAAGGTATTATCCTTATAACCTGAGGTTATACCTGCTTCAACAAGCTTTTGAATATTTACCCCGGCCCAGTGTCTATTAATATCAGTTAAAACCGCTAATGGTGAATTTGCTATAAGTGTTTGTTCTTTGGACCACTCGCCGGTATTGCCTGCCGCATCCGTGGCCTGTGCCCGGATGACGTTATTCCCCTGTTCAAGCAGAATTTCCCCGCCAAAATCACCCTTATCAGTAACGTTAAAAGTATATTTTCGGCCCCAGTTAATTGACACTTCTACCCGCGAAAAAGGTTCGCCTTTTCCTTTAAGCTGATAAACCCGCTTCTCCTGTTCTTTAGCCGGCAGGGTTACCACAGGCACCGGGGGCGCGCTGTTATCAATCAGTAAGGCATAAACACCCAGTCCTTTTATTTCGGCAGAAACCAGCCGGTCGCCGGCATTAATACTGGCATCAAGCCGCTGCCAGGTTTTGGCTTGAGCATCCCAATAATACATCCCTAACTTATCGGTATTAGCACTCAACAGGTCAAAGGCATCATACCTGATTCTCAGCGTTACAGGTTTATTGAAGCCGGCAAAATTCTTATCGGCCGAAATATCCACTACCCGCCCGAGAGTATGAAACCCGCTGCTAGCATAATCGCCAAGGGACTTCATTGTTATCGTGACAAGAGCACTCTTTTTTACAGCTTCCTTGGACACATCCAACCGGATGAGGCCCTCCCGCAATTCTATAACCACGTTTTCAGCCGGATAAATATATCCTACCGTGGCCTGGTCTTTTTGCGAAGTGTATATCGTCTCCCGGTTGCTTGCATCCGAGGTGTTGCCGGCTGTATCATAGGCCACCACATAATAACGATATGTCTGGCGTGCACTCAGGCTTTTGTCGCTAAAACTCGTATTGGTAGTAGTAGCCGCTTTATAAAAACTGCCGTTATCAATCGACCGGTATACAAAATAACCGTTCACCCCGGTGACATCTTTGGCAGCCTTCCAAGTGAGTTTTGTCTCGTTATCATTGACCAGCACCGCTTTCAGATCCGTTGGCGATGCCGGGCCTTCCGCATCCCCGTTAGTGGTTACGGAAACTGTAATACTGGCGGCAGATTTGTTGCCGGCTCGGTCGATGGCCACAATGTAGTACTGGTATGTATTATTCGGATAAACGTTAGTATCGTCATAAGACGTATCTCCGGTAGCGGCAATTCTTTCCGCAGCACCCTTTTTACTGTCTTGCTGGTCACTCTTATTGGTGCTTTTACCGGCAGACCTGTAAACCTCATAGCTAACCACGCCGATATTATCACCGGCCCCCGACCAGGTTAAATGCACTTTATTCTTGCTGACCGTCGATCGGGCGGCAACAAAGGTTGGCGGAGTCGGTTTGACAGTGTCGGCCGAGGTTATGGCATCAATTAAGGCTGCGCCGGAAACATTGCCTGAGGTATCTACAGCTACAACCTTATAATAATATCTGGTGTTGGGTGACAGGGAACTGTCAGTGTAAGAGGTAGCGTTGGTTAATAGCAGTTTGGCAGTAAAATTATTGGCACTCAATCCCCGCCAGATTTCATAACCACTTAGGCCAATATTATCAGTAACAGCACTCCACTGCAGTTTAATGGCGGTGGGACCCGCCAAGGTGGCGCCCAGGTTGCCGGGGGCCGATGGCGGCAGGGTATCCAGGGCCGTCGTCCGGCTAATTTGCAAACTGCGGTCAGACTCGTTGCCGGCCGCATCAACTGCCGCCACTTCATAAACGTAAGTGGTGTCGGGAGCAAGGCCGGCATCCGAATATGCGGTTGCGCTGGCCGGTCCCGGTGAGACCAGAGTCATGGCAGACGACCCGGTTTTCCGGTAAAGCCGGTAGCCGGTTACCCCCATATTGTCAGCAGACGCGCTCCATGCCAGATTAATTTGGTTACCGGATACTGCAACTGACAAAAACGCCGGACGGGTTGGCTTTTGTGTGTCGGCTAAAGCCTGAGCGTTAACGGGTGCACTGTTAGGAGATGAATTACTATGATCATCCGTGGCCCGAATGTAGTAATAATAAAGTTTTCCCGGTACCAATCCATTATGCGTATATGTATTCACCGGATGCGATATGGTTGCAACCTTTGAATAATTGGCATCAGTGGAAAGGCGGTAATATATTTCATAATCTCGTACCGCCACATTATCGGTGGATATAGTCCAATTAAGCTGGATACTCACCGGACTAATAGCTGTGGCAGTTAACCCGGCCGGTGTGGATGGCGGTATATTGTCCGTATTTAAGGTGGTCACGGCAATACTCGCGGCAGCAGACTCACTGTTATCACTGGCGAGTGCCGTAATTTCAAAATAATATTGGGTAGCCGGAGTAAGTCCCGTATCGGTATAGTTAATGGTGGAAATTGTGGCCACAGCACTGACCGGACTGCCATAAACAGCCCGGTAAACTTTATACTGGGCTGCCCCGTCAACTGCTCCCCAATCCAATTTGACCTTATTGCCACTAACCGGTGTAGCCAACAAACCGGTCGGCGGTGCCGGCACAGCCAGCGACCTAACCGGAAAAACCATTACCATATGGGTTGCTGCAAATAAAATTATCAGTAAACGCAACACTGACCGGCGGTATTTTAACAACTCGGTTCCCTCCCGTGTAATTACAACCAACTGACTATCTTTTCGGGATAATATTTCCACAAAAAGGCGACAATTCCTGCCATAATATAAAAAAAACTGCTACACTTTGAGATGTAGCAGCAGTATTCTTTATTCATCCCGCAGATCAAAAACCCGCTTGCTTTTTTTCTCGCTCCGGGGCAGTGAACCGGTTGACACAGCCTCCACATCGGCAATAATGCCAATGCGAGTTTTGATGTTTTTGCGGCACTCGGCAGCAATAACAGCCGGTATTGCACCTGCTTCGGCCTCAACTTTAATCATCATATGGTCCTTACCCTCATGGCGGGAAAGCATAATCTGATATTCGCTGCCGGCACCGGGCGTATGTTTCAGCACGTGGTCGATTTGACCGGGATAGACATTTACTCCTTTAATTTTTATCATGTCATCGGTTCGTCCCAGTACCCGGTCAATCATTGGGTACAGGCTGCCACAGGGACACTGTTCCGGGTGCAGCCTGGTAATGTCATGGGTACGGTAGCGCAGGAGCGGCATGCCTTCTTTGGTCAGGGTAGTGATGACCAGTTCACCCTGTTCACCCGGGGGAAGCTGTTTACCGGTATCAGGGTCTATGATTTCAAAAAGCAGGTGGTCTGACCAAAAATGAATCCCGCTATGCTCGGGGCAGTCAATGGCAATGCCGGGCCCATATATCTCCGTCAGGCCATATATATCAAAACTCTCGATTTGCAGCGCAGTCTCAATGCGGGCCCGCATTTTGTCGCTCCAACGTTCCGAGCCAATGATGCCAATTCTCAGTTTAACCTGTTCCTTAATGCCCCGCCGGTCAATCTCTTCGGCCAGCAATAAGGCATAAGAAGAAGTAGCAATCAATACCGTGGTGCCTAGGTCAAGCATCATTTCTAACTGTTTTTCAGTATTCCCAGGTCCGGTAGGGACTGTCATGGCGCCAAGGTATTCGACACCGGCCTGAAAACCAATACCGGCGGTCCACAAACCATACCCCGGCGTAACCTGAACCCGGTCTCGCCGGGTTACGCCAGCCATCGCCAGACATCTGGCCATCAGTTCAGCCCATACCGCCACATCATTGGCCGAATATGGCACAATAATGGGTTTGCCGGTAGTGCCTGATGATGAGTGAATCCGCACTACCTGTTCTTCCGGTACGGCCATCAAACCCAGGGGGTAGCCTTGGCGCAGCTCGCTCTTTTCCGTAAAAGGCACCCGCCGCAAGTCGGCTATATTCCGGATATCTTCCGGACTAATGCCGGCAGCATCTAGTTTATTCCGGTAAAACGGCGAGTTTTGATAAACCCTGTGCACCATTAAGCGCAGTTTCTTTTCCTGGTCGGCAATAATTTTATGATAAGCAAAAGATGTATAATTGTTTTCCCGCAGCATTTTAAGATACCTCCATGAAGCGGCTGCCCAGTTCAAAGGCCCGGCGGTTAACTGCATGGACTTTAGCCGGAATAACGTCCAGGGCGGACTGCAACAGTCCGTCAGCGCCAAAAGGCAGGTCATAGCTGGCGGACATGGCCCCCAGCAAAACAATATTAGTGGCTTTAGTCGTACCGGCCTGTGCGGCAAGAGCCGTAGCATCAAAGAGCACAGCTCCCGGGACACGGGTTCTAAGATGGTCGGTCAGTGCCGCCAGGTCATACGCCGAACGGCCGGCGGCTACAGATACCGGAACAATCGGGGTGCTGTTGGCAATAACCCGGCCGCCCGGTTTTAATTTGTGCAGCCAGCGCACTGTTTCGGCCAATTCAAAACCCAGCAGCAGGTCGGCTTTATAATCAGGTATCACCGCTCCGTAAATTGGTTCCCCAAAGCGTACATGACTGGTAACTACCCCTTCCCGCTGGGCCATGCCAATGGTCTCCGAAGTTCGTACCGGCAAGCCCGCTGCCACCGCCGCCTGCGCAATAATCCGGGAGGCCAGCACCGTACCCTGACCGCCGACACCGGCAATTACTATATCCAGTTTCATGCCTCCACCTCCTCAACAGCCCCGGCCGGGCAAATATGGTTGCACACCTGACAGCCCATGCAGGACACCCCGATGGTCACTTTATTTCCGTCCGGCACTATAGCCGGACAGCCAAGTTTTTGCATGCACTTGTTGCAGCCGGTGCATTTATCGGGCTTGACCCGGCACTTGGCGGAGCTTTTGACCAGCGCCACACAATCGCGCTTCATTACCACAACGGAAACTCCTTCATGCTGCACGGCGGCTTTGGCTGCGGCCATAGCCGCGGGCAAGTCGTAAGGGTCAGCCTCACTGACATGCGCCACCCCGATTGCCCTGGCCACAGTGGCTATGTCAATATGTGTTTCATTGACACCGGTAGCTGTACGTTCTAACCCCGGGTGAGGCTGATGTCCGGTCATGGCAGTGGTACGGTTGTCCAATACCACCAGGGTGATATCAGCATTATTGTAAACTGCATTGATTAACCCGGACAAGCCGGTGTGAAAAAAGGTCGAGTCACCAAGAAAGGCAATATGTTTACGGCCCGGCTCAACTGCCGCCAAACCCGAGGCAACGGTTACACTGGCTCCCATGCAAAGACAGGTGTCCACAGCGGCAAGCGGCGGCATCACGCCAAGGGTGTAGCAGCCGATATCACCGGTAAAGACAGCGTCACTGCCCTTAACAGCTTCTTTAAAGGCATAAAAGGATGCCCGGTGGGGGCAGCCGGCACAAAGCACCGGCGTCCGCAGCGGCAGCGCCGGTGGGGCTGCCGCTGCGGCGGCAGTGGCTGCATTATTGCCGGCGACCGCTACCTCATTGCCGGCAGTCGCAGCTAACGAACCGGCGGCAGTCAAATCCAGATATTTAATTAATATGTTTTTTACCTTATCTACATCCAGCTCACCCTCACGGGGTACGAAACGGTTATGTTTTCCGGCCAGAGTGGTATTAATCCCGTTTTTCCAGGCCAGGGAAATAATCTGGTCTTCCACTACCGGTTCCTGTTCTTCCACAATCAGCACCCGGTCAACCTGACCGAGAAATTCCAGTACAGTTTTATCAGGCAGCGGGTAAGGAGTGCCAATTTTTAGCAGCGAAGCTTCCGCCCCCAGGTCGGCTAATGCTTCCCGGACGTAATTATAAGCTACCCCGGAGGTTATAACTCCTGTGCGGCCGCTCATAAGCACTTGGTTAAAAGGTGAACTATTAAATTCCGCCCTGATTTTTTCCTGCAGCTCATTCAACCACTTGTGCCGCTGGTAAGCCAGGCTTGGAAAAATCACCCAGCCAGGGTCCTTGACAAAGCCCGGCACTTCCTGCGGCGGCGGAACTGCACCAATTTCCACATCCTGACATACGTGACAGGTCCGGGTAGTAGGCCGTAAAATAACCGGTATACCAAATTTTTCGGACAGCTCAAAAGCCTGCACAGTCATGTCCTTTGCCTCCTGAGGCGTGGCCGGATCAAAAACCGGCAGCTTGGCAAAGGAGGCAAATTTTCTGGTGTCCTGTTCATTTTGCGAACTATGCGGCCCCGGATCGTCCGCCACTATCAGCACCAGACCCCCTTTTATGCCAATATAGGCCAGGGTCATTAATGGGTCGGCAGCAACATTGAGGCCCACCTGCTTCATGGCTACCAACGACCGGGCCCCGGCGTACGCGGCACCGGCGGCCACTTCCAGGGCAACTTTTTCGTTGACCGACCACTCCGCATAGTATCCGTATTCTTTGGCAAACTCAGCCAGTGTAGCAAACACTTCCGAAGATGGGGTGCCGGGGTAAGCCGCCGCCAACTTAAGTCCGGCCTCAACCGCCCCCCGGGCAATAGCTTCATTCCCCATTAAAAGTATTTTTTTCGTCATTTAAATTCCTCCGTTAGTTCATGGTGCCATAACCGGCCAACCGCGCCGTTATACCGGCGACAAGCAGGAGGACGGCCAGGACTATAATAACAATATCTGTTCCCACTATCGTCAATTCTTTCAAATAAGTTCTCCGCCCTGCCCCATACCCTCTTGTTTCCATAGCTAAAGCCATTTGGCGGGCTTTTTTTAGAGAAGATAAAACCAATGGTACGGCAATAGGCAAATACGCTTTAATCTTATTAACCGGGTTCCAGCCTTCCACCACAAAGGCCCGCGACTTCTGGGCATCAGCAATCTGTTTTAGCTCACCGATAAATGTCGGGATAAAACGGATGGCTGTAAGCACCATAAAAGCAAAATCATAAGGCACCCGCAGTTTTTCCACTAAGGTATTCAACATATCCTGTGTCCGGGTAGTGGTTAAAAAAACCAAAAAACTCACCACCACCGACAGCATCCGAAAAGCCATAGCCACTCCGAACTCAATCCCCTGGTCGGTCACACCCAGATATCCCCGACCTACCGGCAATAATTTAAACAGTTCCGTACCGGCATCAAAAAACAGCACCTGCATTAAAAAAAGAATAAAGGCAAATGTAAACAAACCTTTAAAAAGACCGGCAATCTCCCGCAGGACACCTGCGCATAAAGCTACCGCCAGGACAGAATGAAATAAAACAATAAGATAAAAATAATCGGTATAAGTCATGCTAAGCACCAGCACCACAAGCGCCCAGGCCATTTTAGCCAGTGGGTTGAGCCGGTGCACAGGCGAAGCTTTGGGCAGGTATTCAACCACACCGGCCATCAGCCACACCCCCTGACCCGATTTGCAAGGCGCGGAATAATTCTTGCGGGGTTAAAATACCCCCGGCACACCTGGGATCATTAATAGCCAAAGCTAGTTCGGTAATCTGCGGCGGGTGCAAAAAGGTACGATGC
This sequence comes from uncultured Eubacteriales bacterium, assembly GCA_964636895.1. Lineage (GTDB taxonomy): Bacteria > Bacillota > Thermincolia > Thermincolales > CAZWUW01 > CAZWUW01. The sequence goes on along the minus strand of CAZWUW010000025.1, from coordinate 508 downwards.
AGTTTTTCTACCTCCAGAAACACTTCTCTGACCGGGCCATCCATCAGCAACTTACCTTCACAGAGGACCAGGGCACGACGGGCATATCTGGCCACCAGTGTCATATCATGAGTAATAAACAGGATAGTATGGCCGTTTTCATTCAATGACCTGGCCAGGTCCATAATTTGCAAGGATTCTTTGTAATCCTGGCCGGTAGTGGGTTCATCCAGAACAATAATTTCGGTCTTCATAGCCAGCACAGAAGCCAACGCTACCCGCTGCCGCTGACCTTTACTGAGCTGCTGGGGGTTTGACCCGGCGTAGCGGGACAGTTCCACCGCCGCCAGCGCTTCCGCTACCCTCTCGGCCACAACCTCCTTGGACAAACCAAGGTTGGCGGGCCCAAAAGCCACTTCTTTGAATACTGTGTCATTGAAAATTTGGTAGTCCGGATTCTGAAAAACAAATCCGGTTTTCCGGGCCAGCCCAGACACATTTTCTTTGACGGCAACCACCCGGTCCACAC
>CAZWUW010000024.1:0-34178 GCA_964636895.1 uncultured Eubacteriales bacterium | reverse complement strand
TAACACTGGATAAAATTCAGTTTTAACATGGTTACTTACCGAATCCATGTTTAAGGGAGTTTTCTAAATGGCATTAGTTTGTACAGATTTTCAAAGGTTTTTAGCCAATAATTTTCAGGACCGGGAAGTAGCTGTCGAATTTGAGTGTGGAGGGCTTTGTAAAAAGGCTATTGGCGTACTGACCTGCATTGCTCCGGATTTTATAAGGTTAGTAAGCCCCGCCGGGTCTTTTGTCAGGGTTTCCGTCTTTTTCGGAAATGAATGCCCTATCGAAGAATGCGCCGACCAAATTATAATTAAAAAATGCAAGATAATCTCTGTAGAGGTTTGCCCGTTCTTTACAACCTGTCCGCCCATCCCTACACCCCGCTGCACTCCGCTGCCCAGAGCATAGGTAATAACCGCTGCCGTTCCAAACCTGCATCTCCGAATGCAGGTTTCTTATTGACGAATTCTTTTACACTAACTTTTAGAGCGAGGTTGAAAAATGAGAGAGATTTTGGTTTCAATTATCATACCCTGTAAAAATGAAGGGGAAAACATACGTCATACTATTAACTCTATTAAGGAAAATTCCGGTGCAATTTCCTATGAAATAATTGTCGTGGATGATGCTTCTGATGACGGCTGCTGTGACTTCCTGAGAGAACAAAAGGTGGCAGGGGTTATCCTGGTTAACACCGCAGGGGTTCATGCTAACCGGGCGAGAAACATAGGAGCTGAAAATGCCAGGGGTGACATATATATTTTCTGCGATGCGCATATTTTTGTGGCCAAGGGCTGGCTGGAAAAACTGGCCGAGACATTGGCGGTACCGGGGATAGATGCTGTTTCGCCGGGAATAAAGCCGCACGATTATGCTGGTCCTGATTCATGGGGTGGATTAACCTGGAAAGCAAATATGGAAATGGCGTGGCTGCCAGTTTCTGGCAATATCTACCCGGTACCGGTGCTCACCGCAGGCTGCCTGGCAATTAAAAGGACAGTCTTTGATGCTGTGGGAGGATTTGAAAAAGGCTTCCGGGTATACGGTTTTGAAGATGTTGAATTTACCCTGAAACTTTGGCTTTTTGGGTTTGGTGCTTATATAAACCCAGATGTAACCTACCTGCATATTTTCCGCAATGCTCACTCTTATTTGATTTCCGGCGCTGATATTCATTACAACCTGTTGCGTCTGGCCTTTCTTCATTTCAATCAAAGCCGGTTAAGTAAAATTATTGCTCAAATAAAAAATAATCCGTATTTCCCGGATATTTTCACCGATATGGTGTTAAGTGATGCTCCGAAACTGAGAAAAGAATATTTTGACCGGCGGGTGTACGATGATGATTGGTTTGTTCAAAAATTTAACATCCCTTTTTGATCATTTTTATAAAAGAGGTGCGGTAATGGCAAGCGCAAATATAGAAAGGGTTTCTGTAATTATACCGGCAAAGAATGAAGGCACCAATGTAAAAATGACTGTTGATTCCATTATTAATAATTCAAGCACGATACCATATGAGGTTATTCTAGTGGATGACGGTTCTCAGGATGACTGCTGCCGGTTTCTGGTGGATGACCCCGGCTATTGGCAGGGAAAAGGGGTAAAATTGATAAAAACCAATAGCGTAGGCAGCGCAAATGCGAGAAACACGGGTGCCGCCTGCCGGGACTTCTGTCATCAGGATAATGCTTATCTAATATCTGCCGCCAAAGAATGGTCTTATGAAAAAGCTGTTTATTCCATGGAAACACCGGGCTATCCGTTTTGGTATAGGCCGGACAAAGAGCATCTGCAGAGATTAATGCGGTACGTCTTTGAAAACAGGGAAGAGGCCAAGGCCAGGGGATTGCTGGCACAGCAGGAAATTAGCACAAAGCACACCTGGGCAAAAACAGCTGAGGTTATTATGGAACGGCTTTTGGCGTTTAAGGACCGCTGAAAACTTTTGACCATATCAAAATTGGAGAGATAAGCTATGTTAATCTGCTCAAAAGCACCTCTGCGGTTAGGGCTTGCCGGTGGTGGAACCGATGTATCACCATACAGTGATGAGTTCGGTGGGCACGTACTGAATGCGACCATAGACAAGTACGCTTATTGCACCATAGAAGTTACAGAGGATAATAAAATATCTTTTTATGCAGCTGACCGTAATGAGTTTTTCGCCTTTGAATCAAAAGAATATTTAGAACTAAATGGCTTTCTTGACTTGCATAAAGGTGTATATAATTCGGATCGTAAAGCAATTTAATAATAACAAGCCGTTATCTTTTAAAATGATAACTTTTTCCGATGCGCCGGCCGGCTCCGGTTTGGGATCCTCATCAACTTTGGTAGTGGCGATATTGAAAGCTTTTGAGGAATGGTTAAATTTGCCACTGGGCAAATATGATTTAGCACATTTGGCTTATGAAATTGAGAGAGTTGATGTAGGTCTTAGCGGCGGCAAGCAGGACCAATATGCAGCAACTTTCGGCGGGTTTAATTTTATTGAGTTTTATGCTGGTGACAGGGTGATTGTAAATCCTTTAAGGATAAAAAACCGGATTATAAATGAACTGGAAAATTCTATAATTCTGTATTATACGGGTATTTCAAGAGAATCAGCCAAAATTATAGATGAACAGAGTAAAAATGTAAAAGAGAAAAACCTAATATCGCTTCAGGCAATGCACGAGCTAAAGGCAAATGCATTGATAATAAAAGAAGCACTGTTAAAAGGTGATATTAAAAAGTTTGCTAACTATTTAGGTAAATCATGGGAAGTTAAGAAAAGAATTGCTACTATTATCTCGAATAAATACCTGGATATGGTTTGCGTTATTGCTATAGAGGCGGGTGCCTATGCGGCTAAAGTTTCAGGCGCAGGCGGCGGAGCAACCTAATTCAGTTAACCTTATATGGTTGCCGGGGGATTGGGCGGCAAATACAGCAGCGGCGAAAGATGCAAAAGCTAATGCTATTATTATTAGAACTATGTTCGAAACAGACAGAATTCCCCCGGATTGGGTTATAACCTGTAATAACATGGATGAGATTTGGGTGCCAACTCAATTTAATGTCGAAACCTTTACAGCAGCAGGGGTTAACCGGAATAAACTTTTTGTCATCCCGCAAGGGATTGACTCGGATAGATTCTCTCCGGACGTTATTCCCAGAGACTGGCCAGATAAAAAGGGTTTTAATTTTCTCTCTGTTTTTGTCTGGCAAGACCGGAAGGGTTGGGATGTGCTGCTCAAAGCATATCTTACCAAATTCAATATAAAAGATGATGTGGCACTTATTTTGCTTTCGTTTTACCCTCCCGGGGTGAAGGATGGGGTCGCCCCTATATGGAGGCTATGGCTACGGGTTTGCCTACCATCGGCACCCGCTGGAGTGGGCAACTGGCATTTATGCATGATGAAAACAGTTATCTAATAGATATCGATGGTCTCGAAGATGTTCCACCAATTGAGCATATTCCTTATCGGGGGCATAGTTGGGCCCGGCCCAGTTTGCAGCATACCATGGCTTTAATGCGCCAGGTTTATGAAAATAGATACCAGGCCAGGGCAAAGGGAAATAAAGCCCGCCAAGATATGATTGAGAATTGGTCTTGGAGTAAGGCGGTTGAAAAAGCAGAACAGCGGCTGGGGTTGTATTGTAAGAGTACGTAAGGTGGATGCACAATGCAAGCATTTATGGTGCAGTAGTGACAGAAGGAAACAGGGTTATTAAGTTTATGGAAAAAACCGCCAAAAATATGGACATATCAATGGTGGTGTTTATTTGGCTGATTCTGGTTTGTTTAACAGATTTAAACTGCCCGAAAGATTTTCGTTTGAAACGGATTTTATGAAAAAAAATCTTGCTATGCTTAATATCTGTGCATTTGTTGCGGACTCGTTCTTTATAGACATTGGAGTTCCTGAAGATTATAAAAAAGCGCAGACCGCGTTGGTTAAATACATATGAAGAATAAGGCGCTTTTTTAAGACCGGGATGGCGTAATTAATGTTGATAAAAAATACGTTTACAAAATAGAGGATTTTGAATTTATAGACGGTGCTATTGAGACTCTCAGATATTTTCAGGAGTTAGGTTATTTGCTTATTATTATCACCAATCAGGCCGGTATCGGCCGGGGATATTACAGTGAAGAAGATTTTTGCATTTTAAATGAGTGGATGTTAACCCAGTTTGCCAACAAAGGGGTGCACATCTCCAAAGTGTATTACTCTCCGTTTCATCCGGAACATGGCATAGGAAAATACAAAAGAGAATCCTTTTACAGGAAGCCTAACTCCGGAATGATCCTGCAGGCGCAGAAAGAGTTCGATATTGATTTGGCAAAATCTATTTTAGTAGGTGATAAAGAGTCTGATATTGAGGCCGGCATAAATGCCGGGGTAAAAGTGAATGTTTTGGTAAGCAACGGCCGCATTAAACAGTATAAAGCACTGTAACTTATCTGGTGTATAGACATATGATGGAATAAAAGTCATCAAAGAGTTGAGAGGAGTTTTTTTATGGCGTTTGTTTGTGTAGATTTTCTAAAATTATTGGAAAAAAGATTCCAGGATAAGATAGTGGCTGTTGAATTTGAATGTGGCGGTTGTTGCAAAAAGGCTATCGGCATATTGAAATGTATTTCTCCTAATTTTATACTTTTGGTTAGTGACGACGACCATTTGCCGTTTGTCAGAACTACAATCTTTTGTGGGGACAATCCACCGGTGGAAGAGTGTGCCAAAGAAATAATAATTAAGGAACGCAGTATCATCGCTGTGGAGAAGCGGCCGTTCTTTGACGAGTGTCCCCAGGAACCCGATTGCGACAATGACGAAGACTGTGATGAAGACAGTGACGAGGACAGTGACGAGGACAGTGACGAGGACAGTGACGAGGATAGCGACGAGGACAGCGACGAGGACAGCGACAGTGATGATGATTGAGTTTTGGGGGTCTCAGCGTAGAAAAGAGAGGTGAACACGATGGGCAAAGTTGGATGCAGGCCTGATTATAAGGTGTTTGCAGATACTGATGAGGTGGAAGATGACTTTGATATTGATGAAGAAAAAGAGGTGTGTCCCCGTGATTTTCGGGCTATTATAAACAGATTTAAAAATGATTTGGTGACTGTGGAATTTGAATGTGCCGGTTGCTGTAAAAAAGCCACCGGGATTTTGCAGTGTATCGGTGATGATTATGTTTTATTGGTTAGGCCGTACGGAAAATTTGTATTGGTTAAAATATTTTGCCCGGGTCTGCAAGAGCCGGTTGTAAAGTGTGTCCGTAAAGCAGCCATCCGTCTGGAAGGCATTATCAGTGTGGAACTGGCACATCCGCAGTAAGATGCCGTTCAGAAAAGAGAAGGAGTTAATTAAATGGCACAGTTGAACTTTTTAAAAGGCCTGAACATAATTGCCGTTGACCAACCGTTTTACAGACCTGATGCAGTGATAGACCTGGTTCCCGGCGAACAGGTGCTGGCAGCGCTTACCGTTGAAACAGATGGCAAAGAGATTGGCGCTGTGTTATTGACCGGCGAAATCTGTTGGCGGATAACTCCCAAAAACCCCGATGATACTAAGGGCAGGATGAAAATTCGAGTGCTGAGGAACGGTATAGAGATTTATAAAAAGGAAGAGGATGCCTTTATTCCGCCCGGCTTTTCCTGTGCCAGGTTAACCTCAGGGGTATTGGGTCTGGACATTAATCCGGGTATCGGATCTTTAAAATACGAACTGGTGGTTTCATCAACTGTTTCAGAAAATGTTGATTTATTCAGGGTTGTCGGGCCGTTAGTTTTTTGTGCCGGCGCAGCCCGGTAAAGGAAAAATATACAGCATTTTGCAGGAATAACAGGAAAAATGTTGTTAAATGTAGAAAGAAATACTACTAACCTTCCAATACAGTGTAAAATTATACCCACAATATAAGGTGGTGCGATAATTATGCAGGTGTTTGTAGCTAGACAACCTATCTTTGATAAAAAGCAAAAAGTTATTGGTTATGAACTTTTATATCGCATCGGTTATGAAAACTATTACGACCGATTGGACGGGGACCGGGCAACCGCCGACGTCATTGCCAATAGTTTTCTTTTAATAGGTATAGAAGCCCTTACCGGTGGGAAGCGGGCTTTCATTAACTTCTCGCAGAATCTCATGCAAAGTGAAGTTGTTTTTAATCTTCCCAGGGAATTGGTGGCGGTTGAAGTTTTGGAGGATGTGCAGATAAATGCGGAGATTATCGCGGCCTGCCATAGATTAAAGCAAAACGGATATATGCTGGTATTGGACGATTTTGTTTTCACGCCTGATTATATGCCGTTAATAGAACTGGCCGATATAATCAAAGTTGATTTTTTGAACACGGCTTTTGAAGAAAGACTTGAGCTGGCCAGGTGGTTTGGCAACAAAAATGTAAGTCTGCTGGCAGAGAAGGTGGAAACAAGGGCCGCTTTTGAAGAAGCATTGGAAATGGGGTATTCCTATTTTCAGGGCTATTTTTTCAGCAAGCCGGTAGTTCTTTCCGGTCAGGATATTTCTGTCTATAAAATGAACTATCTCCAGGCTTTGTCGGAGATTAACCGGTCTGAACCGGACTTTGGCAAGATTGAGGGCATTATAAAACGGGATGTTTCTATGGCTTATAAGCTGCTAAAATATATAAATTCCGCTGCTTATGGTTTTCGAAAAAGGATCAGTTCTATCAGACATGCTTTGGTTATGTTAGGCATTGCGGAAGTGAAAAAGTGGATTTCCCTGATTGCGCTAAGAGGGATGATTGATGACAAACCAGATGAAATCATGACCAGTTCCGTCATCAGAGCGAAATTTGGCGAATTATTGGCTCCTATGATTGGTTATAAAGAACAGAGTGCAGAAATTTTTTTAATGGGTATGTTTTCCATGATCGATGCTATTGTTGACCGCCCGATGTCTGAGGTGGTATCCGAGCTGCCAATTTCTGAAGAGATAAAAATGGCTTTAATGGGAGAGCGGAATCATTACCGGGATGTGTATGAGTTAATCCTTTCTTATGAGAAGGGCGATTGGGATGAGCTTTCCAGGTTTGTGAACAGGTTTCGGCTAAATGAGATCGAAATCCCCAGGCTTTACTATGATTCACTGGAATGGGTTAATGGGTATCTCAGGTTAAGCAGTTTGCATAATGATTAGCCATTGAGAAGCAAATTTTTATACCTGCATCATTTGATAATTTATACTGGACATTTTTGTCGTACTGTGTTAAAATGAACATAATTTCACAAGAAAAAAATACCCAGGTGCCCCGCAAATGGGGATAATAGGGAATCAGGTGCAAGTCCTGAACGGTCCCGCCACTGTAAATGGGGAACGCAAACCGAGACCACTGAAGAAATTTGGGAAGGTGGTAGGCGCGAAGAACCATGAGTCAGGAGACCTGCCTACGGTATTGGCACATTACCTACCTTCGGAAGAAAGGCAGTGCCGGTAACAGCCATCAGGCGGTTTATCAGCAAAAATGCCCCGGTTTCTGAAGAGACCGGGGTTTAATTTTTCTCCAAACCCTAAATCCATTCTCCAATCTCCGGCAAAGCTGCTGCTTTGCCAATTTTTTTCTGATTTTTTTCTTGCTACGCCCGGAATTGTATAGTATCCTGACTTTTACAGCAAATTCACAAAAAAAGGCCGCAAACCCTTGATATAAGGGCGATAGCGGCTTTTCTATTTTGTCATAAACATGTAGGGTAAAACCTCATTTTTTGGCTTGGGCCAAAAATTTTTTATATCCCCCAGACGGAGTCCTTTATTAGTGAAATCAATTTCCAGCGCTTCCCAAAGAGCATCAGAAATCTCACTTTTGTAATCAAACAAGTCAAATTTGACAATTCCAGATCTCTGGCAAGATGTTTATTTATTTACTCAAACAAAAACTTATAGTATAATTAAATTACATATCATGATAACATGATATTAAATAGATTAATTTATTAGAGGTGTGAGTAGATGAATACGACTTCTGAAGAAAAGAGAACTATCCAAACAAATCTCTATGCTAAATTTTTCTCTGGTTTATCGAACCCGACACGGTTTCGTATTATAGAAGAATTAATGGTTAGCGAGAAGACGGTTGGTGAACTGGTTTCAGCTTTAAACGCTTCGCAGAGTCAAATTTCCAATCATTTGGCTTGCCTTAAATGGTGCGGTTATGTTTCTTCGAGACAGGAAGGAAAATTCGTATACTACCAGGTTACTGACCAGAGAATAAAAACCATCGTTGATACGGCTAAGGAAGTTGTAGGAAATAACGCTGATCATATAAGTTCATGTACCAGAATGTAAATTAATCTTCCATTGGAGGTCAAGGGTAATGAAAGAAAAAATCACCAGCATTGGATCTATTTTTACCGCATTTCTCGCCGGAATTTGTTGACTTGGTCCCTTGGTTTTTGTACCGCTGGGTCTCAGCGGTATCAGCAGCGTTATGGCGGCATCATTGGGGAGATACCGAGGGTTGTTTATAGTTTTGACTGTGGTCTTGCTTGGATTATCGCATTATTTAATCTACAGGAAGCCCAATACGAGCAAAATGAATAAAATCATACTTTGGTTTTCTTCTGTCTTGGCTATTGGATTAATCATATACTCTTCAATAAACGGTAGGTGAAGATATGAAAAAGTTATCCGTTCTTTTGACAATTCTAATCTTAATCCTTGCGGGTTGCAGTACCTTGAACAAAACCCCCAGTAAAGCAGGGAATAATAAAAACCAAACCTACTCTCCAACCGGTGAAGACCAACAAAAAGGAAAACTGGTAGACAAGAAATTTACGATAACCGGCTTCACCTGAGCAAGCTGCGCCCAAACCGCACAAGCGGCACTGGCCAGGTTGGACGGTGTAAAAGAGGTAAGAGTGGAAACTTCGGGTGCAACCGTAATTACCTATGATTCAAGTAAAGTAAACATGGGCAAGATCAAGGAGATCCTGGCAAAATATAATTACGGAGTTAAATAAGAGGAGGGTTTTGAAATGGTGATTCACAATGTATGTGGCAGTAATGATATAGACGCAAATGCAATGTGCCCTATTTGCAGACAACCCGGAAAAAAGATAAAGCAAATTACTGTAAAAAGTCTTGTGAGAGACGAGAAAAGCGCATGGGCTACGGAGGAATACTATTTTCTGTGTCTTTCAGAAGATTGTGAAGTGGTATATTTCAATGAGGCAGGTAACGTATGTTTTACAAAAGAAGATGTAAAAGTCCCAGTGTGGTTTAAGGAAAAAAATTCACCTAAGCCAATATGTTACTGTAAGAACGTTTCTGACACTACCATATTGGAACATGTAATTAAACTGGGGCATCGTACTTTAGAAGAAATACAAAAATACACTGGTGCAAATACTGGCAAAGAATGCATTGTAAAAAACCCGGCTGGTGGCTGATGCCGCCCTATAGTGCAGTCGGTGATTGCGCTCGGTTTAGTGGGCGATAACAAGATAGGTTCTTCCTGATTTTTTTCTTGCTACGCCCGGAATTGTATAGTATACTATTTTTAAACAGGTGGCTGAAGCCGCCTTCAAGACGGCACTCACAATACTGTGATGACTCACAATACTGGCGACGAATCGGAATATCGACAATTAACGAAAAAAGACCACGAAGGTCTGAGGTTTGCAGCAGCAAACCAGGACTTGGCGTGGTTTTTATTTTTTGTCAAAAAATATACGAGGAGGCTTTGACATGCATATTCCAGACGGATTTTTCGATTTCAGAACCATGGCCGCTACCAGTGCTGTATCAGGTATCAGCCTGGCTTATGCGGTAAGTAAAACCAAAGCGGCTTTGCGCAACCGGCAGGTACCGTTGATGGGGGTTATTGCCGCCTTTATCTTTGCCGCCCAGATGATAAACATTCCGGTTATCGGCGGCACCTCAGGTCATCTTGTTGGCGGTGTGCTGGCTGCCATCATACTTGGCCCCTGGAGCGCCAGCATTATCATGGCCACAGTGCTGTTTGTCCAGTGGCTGCTGTTTCAGGACGGAGGCTTTACTGCCCTTGGCGGCAATATCCTGAATCTGGCCGTGTTGGCACCGGTGGCCGGATACTATGTTTACCGGTTTATCCTAAGCATCATCGGCGGTGCTGCCGGTCGGCGTGTGGCCGCCTTTGTCGCCGCCTGGCTGTCGGTGGTTATCGCTGCTGCCGCGGTAGCTTTGGAACTGGGCTTTTCCAAAAATATCGGTATTGAGTTTCCCACCTTGCTTACGGCGCTGCTTTTTTACCATGTGTTTATTGGCTTGCTGGAAGGGGTGGTCACTACGGTGGTGATTGGTTATCTGGAAAGAACCGGTGCTGTGCCAGGTATGGAAACAGTTCCGCGGGGCAGAATTAACATCAAAAGAGTAGCTGTGGCGGTATTTGTAACTGCTGTATTGGTTGCCGCTGTATTGTCCCCCTGGGCCTCTTCGCTGCCCGACGGTCTGGACAAGGTTGCTATTGAAAAGGGCTTTGTGCATAAAGGTGAGGGCAAGGGTATTGGTCCGGCCTTCATCCCGGATTATCTTTTTCCCGGCATTGAAAATCAGGTGCTGGCAACTTCCGTTGCTGGGGTACTAGGGACGCTGGTCGTTTTTGGGCTGGCTTATAAATTTGCCGGCGGGTCCCGCCGTGCTGAAGACAGGAGGTGAACAGGCATGTGTGAAGCTAATGCTTACCTGTTAAAGGACGGGCAGGAAGAACTGCTGTTGGAAAGTGTGGATAAGCTGATACCTATGGAGGACGGTATATTCCTGGAAAACATCTTTGGTCAGCAGAAAACAGTTAAAGCCAGGATCAGGGAAATGGCCCTGGTAGACCACCGGATTATTCTGGAGAAAATATAATGAAGCATATTCATATTGATGAGTTTGCCAAAAGAAGGTCAATCATTCATGACTGGGATCCTCGCGTCAAAATAATTGCCTGTCTGAGTGTTATTGTGGCTATGGTTTTTGTGCAGTCGGTAGTCCTATTGGGCTTGGCGGCCCTTTTTTTGCTGGCCTTGCTGGTGCTGGCCCGGATTCCGGCAGGTTTTGTGATTTCCCGCAGTCTCTGGCTGTGTCCTTTTGTTGCGGCAATCCTGCTGGCTATACCATTTTCCCGTCCCGGTGTGCCGGTTTTTAGCTGGGAAACGCCGTTATTTACCCTGCAGGCTACCAGAGAGGGGCTGGAACAGGCTATTATTCTTGGCGTACGGGTTTTTGCCGCTCTTTTTGCGATGCTGTTATTAACCGCCACCACTACTTTCCGCAATATTTTACGGGCGATGGCTGAGCTTAAGGTGCCGGGGATTTTTTTGCAGTTAACGGAGTTTACCGTGCGCTATCTTTTTGTGCTGGTGGACGAAAGTCAGCGTATGCAGCGGGCGCGTAAGGCCCGGGGCTTTAAAATGCGTACCGTCTGGCACCGGTCTTCGCTGCAGGTTTTCGGTGCCGGCCTAGGTTTGCTTTTCCTGCGCGCTTATGAGCGCGGCGACAAGGTATATGTGGCCATGCTAGCCCGGAAGTTTACCGGTGATATCCGCACCATGAGCGAATTTAACCTGCGTCCGCTGGATGGCCTATTGGGATTATTATTTATAATGGCAGGCCTGGCACTGGTTTTAGCCGATAGGGGGTTATTGGCGCTATGAACGGAAATGACGAAATAAATTTGATTGAAGTCCGGGACCTGCACTTTGTCTACCGGGACCAAACTAAAGCCTTAAAAGGCCTGAGCCTGACCGTCCCCCAAGGGGCCAAAGCAGTATTGCTGGGACCTAACGGAGCCGGCAAATCAACGCTGCTGCTGCACCTGAATGCAATTAACCTGCCCGGGCAAGGCACCGTAAAGCTAATGGGCCGGGAAATCAGTCCGGAAACTGAGGACTGGGTGCGTGAAAAAGTCGGGGTGGTGTTTCAGGACCCTGATGACCAGGTGTTTTCTGCAACGGTATGGGATGATGTGGCTTTTGGCCCTTTGAATATGGGGCTGGACCGGCCTGGGGTGGCCCGCCGGGTACAGGATGCCCTGACCACTGTCGGCATGTGGGAATACCGGGATAAGGCGCCGCATCATCTGAGCTTTGGCCAGAAAAAGCGAGTGGCGATTGCCGGTGTTATAGCAATGGACCCGGAAGTGATGATTTTGGATGAGCCTACGGCCTACCTTGACCCGGCGGGCCAGGAGGTGCTGCTGGAGATACTGCGGGATTTTCATCGCCGGGGCAAAACCTTGCTGGTGGCTACTCATGATATGGATTTGGCGGCCGAATGGGCCGATCACGTGATTATTATCAAAGACGGTCAAACTATGGCTGAGGGCGGGCCGGAATTGCTGGTTCAACCTGAGCTGATGACCGCGGCTAATTTGCGGTTGCCAATTGTGGCCAGGATTTTTCACCGCCTGGCGGCAGCGGCACCGGCGAAGGTATCGGTAGAGGTATTGGCACCGCCACCGGAAGTTCCCCGCACCATAGACCAGGCGGTAGCGGCAATTGCGGAGCTGACTGACCGGCGGAGCATGCCCGGCAAATAATTTTTTTCCTGGCAGGAACATTATTGAATTAGGCGAATATAATGTGAAAACCCTATTTTCATTGAGCGACAGAATTATTGTGAGGTGTAAGAATTGCTGATAATCGGTATTAACGGCAGTCCCAACAAAGAAGAAAATTCCGCGCTTTTACTGGGTAAAGCCATGAATGCTGCGGCAGCGGAAGGCGCCCGGACGGAATTGTTCCATGTGGCGGATGTCCTGCAAGGTCTAACCATGCCTTTTTGCAATACCTGCTGTAACCCCTGCGAAGGGGCTTGCACCAGGGACAATAATTTGGGTATTGCCTATAACCAACTGCGTAAAGCCGACGGCTTGATTATTGCCAGTCCGGTTTATTTTGGCACTGTTTCCGGCCAACTAAAGGCTTTTTGGGATAAATCCCGGGTGCTGCGCAAGGAGCGGGCCCTGGTAAATGTAGTGGGTGCTGCACTGGCAGTGGGTGGCAGCCGATTTGGCGGGCAGGAGACAACCCTGCGGGCCATTCATGACATAATGCTGGTACAGGGCATGACCGTGGTAGGCGATGGCCTTTTTGCTGCCGATGCCGGACATCAGGGCGTTTGCGCGCAGCGTCCGGCCGGAGAAGATGAATATGCCATTAAACGGGCGGAGATCACCGGCCGCCGGGTTGCGGAAGTTGCCCGGGCTACCAGCGTGTTACGGCAGAGATAGTTTTAGCTGTATTTTACGAGGTCGCTGGTTAACGGCGGCTTTTGTTTTTGTGTTTATTTGGAGGAGAAAGCATGCTTATTCGTGAAACAACCGAAGAGTTGGAAGCCGTTCAATTATCCCCCTACGCGGCTCTTAGCAGGAACAGCAAAGGCCGAGATTTTCCTGAGCAGGAGTGCCAGGTGCGGACAGCTTTTCAGCGGGATCGGGACCGGATTATCCATTCGAAGAGCTTTCGCCGTTTAAAACATAAAACTCAGGTTTTTATTGCGCCGACGGGTGACCACTACCGGACCAGACTTACCCATACCCTGGAGGTAGCCCAGATTGCCCGGACTGTGGCCAAAGCCCTGCCGCTGAATGAAGACCTTACAGAAGCTATTGCCCTCGGGCATGACCTGGGGCATACGGCTTTTGGTCACGCCGGGGAGGTGGCGTTGGATGAAATCTTTCGCTCCCGCTACGGACTAGCCTTCAGACATAATGAACAGAGCCTCAGGGTGGTGGAGGTACTGGAAAAAATGAACCTCACCCGGGAAGTGCGGGACGGGATTTTAAACCATACGGAAGACATTGTACCGGCTACCCTGGAAGGGCAGATAGTCAAAACAGCAGACCGCATTGCGTATATTAATCATGATATCGACGATGCCCTGCGGGGCGGCATTATCACTGCCGCCGACCTACCGCGGGATTGCCTGGAGGTGCTGGGAAACAGGCATACTGCGCGTATTAACAAGATGGTTACCGATATGATTATGACCAGCAGGGACTGCCCGCAAATCAGCATGAGCCCGGAGGTTCAGAACGCCATGGAACGAATGCGGGAGTATTTGTTTGACCATGTCTACATTGGTTCAGAGGCTAAAAAAGAAGAACAAAAGGCCAAGAAACTCCTTCAGTGCTTGTTTGATTTTTTTGTGCAATATCCCGAAGAGCTGTCGCCAGGCCGCCGGCCGGTGCACGGTGATGATTTACCCCGCATTGTATGTGATTACGTGGCCGGTATGACGGACAGGTTCGCGCTGGATATTTATACCAGGCATTTTTTGCCAACCCCCTGGATTGATTAGCAAAAGGAGAGTAATTCTCAATAATTATGGTTATACTATTCATGTTTTGGCAGAAAAATAAAAAAGTTTGTCAAAATGGGGAAGGAAAATTTTATGTGACAGCGAATATTAATAAAACTCCCAAAATTATTGTTGACGCAGATTCCTGTCCGGTTAAGGAAATTATTTTTAAAGTAGCGACCGATTTTAACCTGGATGTGGCCTTGGTAGCCAGTGTAGCCCATGAAATGCCGGTGCTGCCGGGGGTGGAATGCATTCGCGTAGACAGCTCGCCGCAGGCAGTAGACATGGCAGTTATTAACCACCTGCAGGCCGGGGATATTGCCGTGACCGGCGACTACGGGCTGGCTTCACTGCTGCTTGGCAAAGGCGGGCAGGTGATATCGCCGCGGGGGTATATTTACAGCAATGCCAATATTGACCGGCTGCTTTTACAACGGCATGTGGATGCCAAAATCCGCCGCGCCGGCGGCCGCACCAAAGGGCCGCCAGCCTTTACCGGCGAAGATCGCATCCGTTTTGAGGGAAATCTGCGGAAGCTGGTCAGCTTTCTCATCCGACAGCAGGAAAATAACTGAATAATGACGAAATTTAATACTACGGTTTGTCGGACGAGGGTGATGAAATGGGTTATATCCCTGAGGAACTGGTGGAAGAAATCCGCTTGCGTAATGATATTGTTGACGTTATTGGCGATTATGTCCGTCTGAAGAAACAGGGTAGGAATTTTGCCGGGCTTTGTCCTTTTCATACCGAGAAGACCCCGTCTTTTGTGGTACACCCGGACAATCAGGTGTTCAAGTGCTATGGTTGCGGCGAAGGCGGCAATGTTTTCAGCTTTCTGATGAAAAAAGAGGGCCTGACCTTTCCGGAGGCGGTCAAACAGCTGGCCGACAGGTCCGGGATTGACCTGCCGGACCCGCAGAACCCGGCTGAACACAAAAACCTTAAGCAGCGTGAGGAGGCTTACCGGCTTAATGAACTGACCCGGGACTTTTATCATTATGTACTGCTGAATCACGAAATTGCCGGCACAGCCCGGGAATACCTGGCCAAACGGGGCGTCAGTCCTGAGATGACACAGCTTTTTCAGCTTGGATACGCTCCACCGGGCTGGGATAACTTACTTTCTTTTTTAAAAAAGAAGGGTTATGGCGAAAAACAATTAGAGAAATTTGGCTTAATTACAGGCAAGTCAAGCGGTACCGGATATTATGACCGGTTCCGGCACCGGTTGATGTTTCCGATTTGGGAGACTCGGGGCAAGGTTATTGGTTTTGGCGGCCGGGTTTTGGATGACAGTCTGCCCAAATACCTGAATTCACCGGAAACCGCAGTATTTAACAAAAGTTTTCTGTTATACGGACTGCATCTGGCCGCGGCACATATCCGCGAACAGGACCAGGTGATTATTGTAGAAGGGTATATGGATGTATTGACTGCCCACCAATTTGGTATCAAAAATGTTGTTGCTTCATTGGGGACGGCTTTTACCAGGGAGCAGGGAAAGCTGTTGACCAGATATACCCAAAATGTGGTAATTTCATATGATACAGATGCGGCCGGAGTTACCGCTGCCTTACGGGGCATGGAAATCCTGCAGGAAATCGGCTGTCGGGTGCAGGTTTTGTCCATCCCGGCAGGGAAGGACCCGGATGAGTATATCGGGAATAATGGGTCGGACGCTTTTCGGGATTTGGTCAAAAACCAGTCCAAAAGCTTTTTTGACTATCTTTTTTTCCGGTTATTGGGAAAAAATGATTTTCGCAAAATAGAAGGAAAAGTGAAGGTTGTTAGCGAAATTATTCCTAGTATCATTAAATTACACAGTGATGTGGAGAAAGAAGAACAAGTTAAAAAAGTTGCTGAGACCTTGGGGTTAAAACCGGAGTCCATCTGGAGCGAAATCCGCAAATATATTCAAAAATCAAGAAATTACCGCTCTGACCGGGATAAAATTGTTAAAAAAAGGGATAATAACATTAATTCTGCCTCTGCAGCATCAATTTCCCCACCGTTGTTTCGGCAGGGTGATGCCCGCCGGAAGGCGGAAGAGGGGCTGGTATACTGCCTGATACACTATCCTGAATATATCAGTCGTGTACAGGGACAAAAGGATATTCATTTTTTTCATGAGCCGGAATATCTTAGTATTATAAATAGTTTAATAGAAATTACATCAAATATGTCATCTTATGAGCCTGCAATGTTGTATAACCATATTTCTGATGAAAAAACAGGGCAGGCGCTAACCAGGTTGATTACCCGGGAAATACCGCTGCATGACCCGGAAAAATATCTGGATGGCTGTATCGTTGCTATAAAGGAAGACGAAACCCGCTTGCAAAGGGAGGCTTTATTGAAACAACTGGAGCAGGCTGACCAGGATCAGAATCATACACTTAGAAAGCAACTATTACAGGAATATCAAAACCTGTTTGCGAAATAATTACCTCAAGGAAGGGGGGGAATGCATGTCCAAAGATATTCTATTGGTAGAAGGCGTACAGGAACTGATTGAAAAAGGCAAAAAACGCGGTATTCTTACGTACACTGAAATCATGAACTCCCTTCAGGGAGTAGATTTAAGTCCTGACCAAATTGACGATATATATGAAAAACTGGCTAATGTGGGAATTGAAGTCGTACCAGAGGTAGCTGATCTCGAGCCTATGGATAATGAAACGGCGGAGGTCGAACAGGATGACCAGGAGATAGAAGTTGACCTGACAGTGCCCGATGGGATTGGTATTGATGACCCGGTACGGATGTATCTTAAGGAAATCGGGCGGGTACCGTTGTTGAATGCAGAAGAAGAAGTAAACCTGGCTATGCGGATGGAAACCGGTGATGAAGAAGCCAAAAGGCGTCTTGCCGAAGCCAATTTGCGGTTGGTAGTCAGTATCGCCAAAAGGTATGTAGGCAGAGGACTGCTTTTCCTCGACCTGATTCAGGAAGGAAATCTCGGTCTGATTAAAGCCGTAGAAAAGTTTGACTTCCGTAAAGGGTTTAAATTTAGCACTTATGCTACTTGGTGGATTCGGCAGGCCATTACCCGGGCTATAGCCGACCAGGCCCGGACCATACGGATACCGGTGCATATGGTAGAAACCATTAATAAGCTGATTCGCATCTCGCGGCAACTTCTGCAGGAATTGGGGCGTGACCCTACTCCGGAGGAGATTGCTGCGGAAATGGATATTCCTGTGGAACGGGTGCGCGAAATCATGAAAATTGCCCAGGAGCCGGTTTCTTTGGAAACACCCATCGGTGAGGAGGAGGATTCTCATCTTGGTGATTTTATAGAGGATCAGGATGCGCCGGCACCGGCGGAGGCAGCTTCGTTTATACTTCTCCGGGAGCAGTTGGAGGAAGTGTTGGAGACCTTGACCCCGCGGGAAGAAAAGGTACTCCGGTTGCGTTTTGGATTGGATGACGGCCGGTCCCGTACTCTGGAGGAAGTTGGCCAGGAATTTGGGGTCACCAGGGAGCGGATTAGGCAGATTGAAGCCAAGGCCTTGCGTAAACTGAGACACCCCAGCAGAAGCAAGAAATTAAAGGACTTTTTAGATTAAAAGAGTTAAATCCATAATTTGCATGCAAGATGCTATTGACCAGGTGGCTATATTATCGTATAATGTATTTTGTCACTTGTTGCATTCCTCGGTAGCTCAATGGTGGAGCACCCGGCTGTTAACCGGTAGGTTGCAGGTTCGAGTCCTGCCCGGGGAGCCATTTTAACTGGGCCCATAGCTCAGCGGTAGAGCGGCCGGCTCATAACCGGTTGGTCCCAGGTTCAATCCCTGGTGGGCCCACCATTCTACCCACCAATAGTCAATTTGGCCCCTTGGTCAAGCGGTTTAAGACACCGCCCTTTCACGGCGGTAACACGGGTTCGAATCCCGTAGGGGTCACCATAAGGGCGATTAGCTCAGCTGGGAGAGCGCCTGCCTTACAAGCAGGATGTCGGCGGTTCGATCCCGTCATCGCCCACCAAGCAAAACAACCGTCGGAGGTTAAATCCGGCGGTTTTTTACATAATGTTAATAATTTGCTCCCTATTAAGATAGGATGTTTTATGATATAGTTATGGTTATAGTTATAGTAGTAGCCAATATTAAAGAATGGGGGAGAAAGCTTGTAATGAATACCATTAATATGAAACCGGACGTGCCCAAGGTTGGATTTTCCAAAACCGCAATTAAAATTGCCATTGTCTTTTTTGCAACTGTAATCATTTTGGGTCCGTTAAAACCATGGGTAATTGTTCAGGCCGGTCATCGGGGCGTTATTTTACAATTGGGCGCTGTTTCCGGTATTTTGGACGAGGGATTTCATTTGCGGATTCCGGGGATTCAAAAGATAGTTTCCTTTAACGTTCAGGTGCAGAAAGCAGAAACTAGTGCTGCTGCGGCTTCTAAAGATTTACAGACAATATCATCAAAAATTGCACTTAATTACCATGTTGACCCGAAGACAGTATCCCGCGTATTTCAGAATATCGGGATGGAATTTGAAAGAAAGGTAATTGATCCGGCGGTGCAGGAAGCGGTTAAAGCTATTACTGCCAGGTATACGGCGGAAGAATTAATTACCAAACGGCAGATGGTGGCACAGGAGATTCAGGAATTATTGACCACCAGATTGCGCAAATCAGATATAATTGTTGATGCTTTCAGTATTGTCGATTTTGAGTTTTCGCAGGAATTTAACCGGGCCATTGAATCAAAGCAGACTGCCGAACAAATGGCGTTAAAGGCACAGCGGGACTTACAGCGGATTAAGATCGAGGCCGAACAGAAAGTAGCCGCCGCCAAAGCTGAGGCCGAAGCCCTGCGAATTCAAAAAGCGGAGGTTACTTCGGAACTGATTCGTTTGCGGGAAATTGAAGTCCAGAAGCAAGCGGTAGAAAAGTGGGATGGCAAAATGCCGCAGGTTACCGGTGGCGCGACACCGTTTATTAATGTAAACAGGTAAAAATAAAAAAGTAAAAGAGCCCATAACAACCTACCGCCGGCTGCTATACATCCCTACAGAGCCCGCAGCAATCTTTCGACTACTACAAACCCTTACGGAACATATAACAACCTTTGACTGACCATGATGAATCCTTACCGAGCCTGCAACAACCTTTCGGCTGCTGCAAACCCATAGGCTATAAGTCCGGAGGAACCTTCACAGACAAAGACTAAACCTCAAAGGTGAAGAGTCAACACCGGGGAATACCTTCCAGAACCCATCATGATCGTGGCCCGACCATTATGCATCCCTACTGAGCCTACAGCAACCGTTCGGGCTACTGCAGACCCATTCGAGACCCATAATGATCTGCGCTCCGGCTATTACAGAGCCTACGTGGGAATGCCTTTTCGACCCTGTAATAACCTTTGCTCGACCGTTACGAACCCCTTGCAGAGCCCGTAACGATCTTCGCTCGGCTGTTATGAACCCCTTTACGCTACTTATTGTAACCCGGAAAAATGATTTAATACATCAGATTACAAAAAAGTTTAAAAAAAGAATTGTAATTATTGCGCATAAAAAAAATCAAAAGTTAACATATTAAAGAATAGTGCCGTTTTTCCGGAGGACAAGCGATATTCAGAGGAGACTGACTATGGAGCAGCCGTTTATGGAGCTGCCGTTGCGGCTATATGCTATTGCCGGCTTTATACCATTAGGTAGGCGGGTGGTGGATGTGGGTACAGACCATGCGCTGTTGCCTGTCTATCTTGTTAGAAACCGTATTTGCCCGGGTGTAGTGGCCGGTGATGTGCATCCCGGACCATATCGCATAGCGCTGTCGGCAGTAGCCGTAGCGGGGTTGGCAGACCGTATTGATGTACGGATGGGCGATGGTCTGACTATAGTTAAACCTGACGAAGTTAACGTAGCCGTGATTGCCGGTATGGGTGGCGGCACAATAAGAGAGATTCTCAAAAATAGTTTTGGCATCGCTGCTTCTCTGGAACGACTAGTATTACAACCGATGGTTGACGCAGGAGCCTTGCGGATTTGGTTGGTGGAAAAGGGCTGGCATATCGCAGATGAAGTCCTGCTGGAAGAGGGCGGCACCATTTACGAAGTGATCGTGGCCGAGCGCGGCCGGGAAGAGGTGGCAGACCCGCTTTTAATTGAGATTGGTGCTAGGTTAGTGGAAAAAAAAGACCCGTTGTTAAAAAAACATCTGACCAACCAAATCCAGTCGCTGCAACGAATTGTTTATAGCCTTGCTAAAAGTGCATCACCGGAAGCTTTACATAAAAAGACGGAAATCCTCGCCAAGATTGGCGAGATGAAGAAGGTGTCAAAATGGTTGTAGAATGCCGGACCATTATGAATATCATTGATAATATGGCACCCCGGAATCTGGCCGAAGAATGGGACAATATCGGCTTACATATTGGTCATCCGGCGACGGCTGTGACCGGGGTGCTGGTGACCCTGGACATTAACGCGAAAGTAGTGCAGGAAGCAATAGACAGACGGGTGCAGCTGATTATTGCTCATCACCCGCTGGTATATAAGCCGGTCAAAACTATCCGTTATGACCAGCCCTTGGGTGCGTTAATCAAGTTATTAGTGGAAAATAATATTGCTGTTTACTGTGCCCATACTAACCTAGACAGTGCTGTGCAGGGGGTTAATGATGTGCTGGCCAGGCGCTTGGGTTTAACAGAGCTTGCGGTTTTACAGCCGGACAAGATTGAGAAACTATACAAAATTGTAGTTTTTGTACCCCGGGGTCATGAGGACGCAGTACGTGAAGCAATGAGCCGGGCCGGTGCAGGCTGGATCGGTAATTATGCGGAATGTACTTTTCAGACCGCAGGCACTGGTACTTTTCGGGCGCTGGAAGGTGCTAATCCTTTTATCGGCAAGGTTGGAGCGTTAGAAAGGGCGGACGAAATCCGCCTGGAAACCATAGTACCGGAAAAGCAGCTGCACCAAGTTGAAAAAGCTATGCTACAAGCCCACCCATATGAAGAAACGGCTTATGACATTTATTTGTTGGCTAACGAAGGAACCAGGCTAGGCCTGGGCCGGGTTGGGAAACTATCGGAACCGGTGCAGTTTGCTGATTTTTGTCAACAAGTGAAAGCTGCTTTGGCTGTAGAAAAAATAAGATTTGGGGGGCAATTGCAGGACCGGGTTCAAAAAATAGCCGTTTGTGGCGGCAGCGGGGCCAGCTTAATAGCGGCAGCGAAGGCAGCTGGGGCAGATGTGTTAGTTACCGGGGATATGAAATATCATGATGGCCAGGAAGCAGACGCTATAGGTCTGAAATTTATTGATGCTGGCCATTATCGGACTGAACATGTTGTTGTGGCCAAAATCGCTGAAGTACTCAGCCAAGCCGTCAAAAAAGCGGACTTAGGGATAGAAGTGTTTGTTTCTGAAGTAAATACAGATCCTTTCTGTTTTTTTTAGGGTAGAGGCAGGTCTCTATCCTTTTTGCTTTGTCAAAATAAAAGGAGGACAATAATGTCTGAAATGAAACTGCTCTGGGAGATGCAACAACTCAATCTTAAGAAAATAGCGCTGGAAAAGCAATTAAAAAGTTCCCCGGTAGTTAAAGAGTTAACGCAATTGAAAGTGAATATTAAGGCCGTCCAGGAAGAATTGAAGGAAAAGAAGGAAGTTTATGACCGGGAGAAAAAGCATTTAAAGCAAAAAGAGGACGCTGCCGCCGGGCTGCGGGAAAAAATTGAGGCTTTGAACAATGAATTGTACAGCGGCCAACACAACAATGCCAAGGAATTAACTGGCGTTACCGCTAAGCTGGATGATTTAAAGGAAAAACTAAAAATTTTGGATGATGAGGCAATTATTTTCATGGAAAAGATAGAGGAGCTTAAGCAAACTATCCTTGGAGAAACAGCGGCATTAAACAGCAATAAAGACCGGTTTCGCCAATTGCGTGACGACTATCTTCAGCAAAAAAACTCAGTATCCGCCGAAATTAACGCTATTCCCGCCCGGCAGAACAAGCTAGGGAAAGGTGTGACTGCTGAGAAAATGACCATTTTTCGGCAGCTAAGCGATAACTTTCCGGACGGCATGGTTATTGCCGGCGCAGCAAAAGGCATTTGTGCCGGATGTCATATGGGCGTTTCTTTTGATATAATGAAACATCTGAAATTAGACGATAAAATAATTTATTGCGACCACTGCGGCAGAATTCTATTGCCGATGGATTAACATACCTTAACATAAAATAATTATTAACATAAAATAATTATTAACATAATACAATTATTCCGCCCGTATCATATAATAGAACAGGCGTTTATCCAAATAGCTGTTTATTTAAAGGTGGGATATCAGTGAGTATGTTTAAAATGATGATTGCCGGAACGGCCCGTAAAAATCACGGAGCTGCCGGCATTGGTGTGGTTGTAACAGATGAGCATGACAATCCGGTAACGGAGTGGAACCGGTATTTGGGCATAGCAACCCATAATGCCGCTGATTACGAGGCGTTGGCAGAGGCGTTGGAAAGAGCTCTAAAAAAACGTATGACCAAGGTTGTTGTATACACTGAAAGTAAACTGCTGTTACGTCAGGTGACCGGTCAATGCCGGGTGCAGAATAAAAACTTAAAGGCATGGATGGAAAAAGTGGAAGCCTTAGCCGGACGCATAAAACACTTTGAGATTAGCTACATTAAACAGGTGTCCAATAAAAAAGCCCGGTTGCTGGCTGAACAGGCCATTATTGCCGGAACGGAAGCGTTACCGCCGGCAGTTGGAGCGCCACCGGAAGAGCCTTCGGCAGGTGCACCTGCGCCGTCTCCCGAAATTGACGCTGAGGCCGTAGATGGGGTGACCTGGCGGGTGTTGGCCTTTACACCAAAAATTATGTTGGTGCAGTTCAACTACAAAAAAGGCGTAAAAATACCTGTTCACCGTCATCCGCAGGAACAGGCCAGTTACGTGATTAAGGGTCGGATTAGATATGTGCTGGCAGACAAGGAAGTTATAATGGGACCCGGTCTGGGGATTGCAATTCAGGGAAATTCTAACCACAGCCTCGAGGCCCAGCTTGAATCTATTGAAATTGTTACATATGCGCCGATGCGTGGAGAACTGTTCAAAAAGTGAAAACAATTCTATAAGTGAAAACATTTGCTATTTGACTAATAGCGTAATAAATGTTAAGATAAGAATCCGAAACAAATAAAAACTGAGTAAATCAGATGATCGCGGATACCGATCCGAAAGGTGGTATCTGAGGAAAGTCCGAGCTCCAAAGGGCAGGGTGCTGGGTAATACCCAGTGGGGGCGACCCCAAGGAAAGTGCCACAGAAATAAACCGCCTTCATCAGTGGTCAGTGACCGTACAAAACGGTCAGTGCCTGCTGATGAAGGTAAGGATGGAACGGTGAGGTAAGAGCTCACCAGCGGTTAGGTGACTAACCGGCTAGGTAAACCCCACCTGGAGCAAGACCGAATAGAGGGGCAATGGAACGGCCCGTTCCGCTCCCGGGTTAGGTCGCAGGAGGCGTGCTGGCAACAGCCGTCCCAGATAGATGATCATCCAATGACAGAACTCGGCTTATCGATTTACTCAGTTACAATTTATGCACTGACGATGAATATTTATACAAATATTCATCGTCTTTTTTAAAGGTTTGTAAATACCAGAGGTGTAAGAATTGGTGATAAAGACGAATATGCTGGATATAATTACTGGGCACTAAGTACTAAGGAATTGTTGACGAAATCGTGGATGAAGATATTTAAAATGTTAAAACTTAAGGTCAAGGAGAAATGCCTTGACCTTAAGTTTTTCTAAAATGTAAATCGACATTAATTTTCCTTGCAATCCGTTGATTCACAAGGTAATATAAGCTTAAGGAAGGGATTATTATGAAAAAGGCAAGGTCTTTTGAAGAAGTCGTTAAAGCGAATAAATCAAGGTTTATTAAGGTTGCTCAACATTTAGAGATTTCAAAGCAGCCGCGGACAAAGCCACGCAGCCATGCCAAAAGCATGGGTCTTAGTATTGCTACTACTCAAGCAGTCCGCAAGGCATTTCAATCCGGACAGTTAGTGAAAAAAGAACCTAAAGGATTTTTATTGAAATGAACCAATTAAGAGAACAGTTAATGAACTGTGTAGAGATAGAAAACAGGGTTAAAAGGCAAGCGGGCATTGCGGCTGTAATCACCAAAGCATTGGAATCATTAGGGATTAAACCAATAGTTGTTGGTGGGTCTGCTGTGGAATTTTATACTCAGGGGCAATATGCTACAGCGGACGTTGATTTTGTATCGGTTATTACAGAAGAAGTCCCACGAATGGGCCAGGTCACTAATGGCAGCTTACTATGATATGATCGATTGGTCTTATTGTCATAGAGTGGCCACCCAATTACAGTGCGCCAAAAAATTCGAAAAGATTCAACGAGAAGCTAAAAAAGTTTTAAAAGAGATTGGGGAAAGCCCGGAATAATCCGGGCTTTAGTTTTGGTTAACCAATCCCCTTGGTCGAAAAGTGGGCGGCGGAACGGAAAAATTAAGCTGGGACGATTTTATCTGTGGCTTCGGCTACAGTTTTTTTGTATCCTTACCAGGAAAGTATAACATCTCCTGCGGCACTAGAAAGGCTAACGCTCAAGGTGGGGCTTATGACAGTATCCAAAAGGCTATCAATATTGCCCGGGATTTATCATCCCTTTGTGCCGGATACTGCCTTGCCCCGAAAAATTGCTTTAATGGCAGGACTGGCATTAGATGACCGGAGCATAAATATTTTCGATTGGTTTGCCGGAAAGGCTCACAAAAGCCAAGCTGACGACAAGAAACAGGAGCAATTGTCACTTTTTATGTAGGATAGAATCGGGGGATAGTCTTTGTTGGCAAATGTCGAAATCCCGCACCATGTACAAAAGGTGCTGCAGAAAATAAAACAGGCTGGCCATGAGGCATTTCTGGTGGGAGGCTGTGTCCGGGATATGGTCATGGGCCGGGTGCCGGCGGATTATGATATTTGTACTGCGGCGGCGCCGGATGAGGTGATGGCCCTTTTTGAATGTGTGGTCCCTACGGGTATTCGTTTTGGCACGGTGACGGTGATTGAGGATGACTTGCCGGTGGAGGTAACCCTTTATCGTGGGGTTACGGCGGCGGAAGATGTGGGGCGCCGGGACTTTACGGTGAACGGTTTGCTCTATGACGGGCAGGAGGTCATCGACTATGTGGGCGGCCGGGCTGATATTGAGCGGGGTGTCATGCGGGCGATAGGGGCTCCGGCTTTGCGCTTGCAGGAGGACCCCCTGCGGATGTTGCGGGCCGTGCGGCTGGCTGGGCAGTTGGGCTTTGCTGTGGAGGCGGAGACGGCTCGGGCGATTAGGGAGAATGCTGTTCTTATCGCTAATGTTGCAGAGGAGCGGGTGCGGGAGGAGCTTAAGAAGATGCTTCTGCTGGTGAAGCCCTCCGAATGCTTTATCGCCTTGCAGGAATTGGGGCTGTTGGCTTATGTTTTGCCGGAGTTGGATAAGTGTGCCGGTTTTCTGCAGCATAGCAGGCATCACCAGCAGGATGTTTTTGGCCACACCATGACGGTGCTGGACCTGACGGAGCCAGTGCTGGCCTTGCGGCTGGCGGCTTTGTTGCACGATATTGGCAAGCCGGAGACATTTAGTCAGGAGGAGAGCGGGGAAGGGCACTTCTACGGCCATCAGCTGATCGGTAGTGAGATTGCCAAGGCTGTTTTGCGGCGGTTGAAGTTTGACATTTTCACTACGGAAGCGGTTATCCCTTTGGTGCGGGAGCATATGACGCGATACGACAATACGAGCCCCAAGGCCTTAAAACGGCTAATCGGCAGGGTCGGGCGGGACAATATGGGCCTTTTGATAAAGCTGATGGAAGCTGATGCCGGGTCGGGGCCGCGGCGGGAGGTCAGGAAGGCCAGGCTGGCGGAGTTTGCCCAGGCGGTGGAAGCGGTGCTGGCGGCGCAGGAGCCCTTCAGCCGAGCGGATTTGGCCGTAAATGGGGGCGACCTGCTGGAGTTGGGCATTCCCGCCGGACCTGCGGTGGGCCGGGTGCTGGATGCACTGCTGGAATTAGTGCTGGACGACCCAGCGGCCAATGAGCGGGAGCTTTTGCTAGAGAAGGCGCGGGGGATTTATGGGGCAATCGTGCTTGAAAACCAGACATAATTATGCTATAATTATGCAAAAAGAAGGGGTGGGTTTTATGCCTGAAATCAGGCCAATTGCTGAACTTAGAAACACCAGTAAAATTTCTGAGATTTGTCACAGCCAGTCTGAACCGGTGTTCATCACAAAGAATGGATATGGTGATCTGGTAATAATGAGTGTAGAAACTTATAACAAGCAGATGGCTATTGTAGACGTTTACCGCAAACTGGGCGAAGCCGAAAAGCAAATTGCTGACGGAGTTCCGCTTTTAGATGGGGAGAAAGTTTTTGCTCGATTGAGGGCAAAGTATGGAAGATAGTAGATATACGTTAAAGCTTACTCCAATGGCAGAAAATGATTTAGAACGAATTTTTGAGTATATAGCAAAAACGCTTTTGGCATCACAAGCTGCATTTGCACTGATGGACGATATTGAACAACAAATTATGCGGCTCCGAGATTTTCCTTACAGTGGCAGTCCTGTGCTGGATGAGTTATTGAGTAGCAAAGGGTATCGCAAGGTAATTGTACATAACTACCTTGCCTTTTATTTGGTAAATGAAGCTGAGAAACAAGTTGTGATTACGCGTGTACTATACGGAGCACAAAAGTACGACAGTATTTTGTAAGGCGGATTCGTGGCGA
Organism: uncultured Eubacteriales bacterium; assembly: GCA_964636895.1. Classification (GTDB taxonomy): domain Bacteria; phylum Bacillota; class Thermincolia; order Thermincolales; family CAZWUW01; genus CAZWUW01. The sequence continues at coordinate 7,100 of CAZWUW010000024.1, read as the reverse complement.
ACTCCAGGACTATTTTGACACTTTGTTGAAAATAGTCGATGCCGGGGTCAAAAAAACGCTTTTCTTATCGCCGGCGTTTCTGTGGAGCGGGTGCGGGAAGAGATAAAAAAATGCTTCTGTTGGTAAAGCCGTCGGAGTCATTCACAGCCTTGCAGGAGCTGGGATTACTGGCATATGTTTGGCCCTGTCTGCCATAGCAGGGCTGGAGCAGGTACAAAATGTATGCTTGATTTTCAGAAAAAGTCGCCCGGAGGGGCGACTTTTTTCTTTCAGCAGATGAGAATTATTCCAGCCAAACACAATGATAAAAATAATATCAACTTGACCAAGGATTATAAATAGACTATAATCATAGTTGAAGGGGGAATTTTTCTGGTGGATATTAATAATATTATTGAGGGACTTGAAGTAAGGCTTAAAACGGTTGAGCAGAAACTAGAGCTTTTAACCAAAACCAGGGAAATATACCTTACTTTAGATGTGGCCGCTAACGAATTGGGTAAATCGGAGTTAACCGTTAGAAGGTGGGTTCAGGGGGGAAAGGTTAGCCCTGTATTTACACCAAGAGGGCAAATGTTATTTACGCTTAAACAGATAAATGAGTTGAGTGAGGAACTTCAGGTCGGTAGTTCTTATGGGTTGAAAATTTTGTATGCGGATTGGCCCAGGAAGACTCCGGAGCGGGTCGCATTCCCCAAAAACAGATTTAATATAGCAAAGAGTATGCGGCCGGGTATGAAGTGCTTGATTTATCTTACCCATCCAATTAAAAGGATTATAACTGTAACCGAGATCACCGGGACAATTGAAGCAGGTGCTAGAGAATGGCCTGACCAAGAACAGGAATATTCTCGTTGGCCTTATGTGGTTCCGCACAAACAGACCATGGGTTTTAAAGAGGGGCTGACGCTTAAGGAAGCCGGAATAGATTTTAGACCACGACCAGGCGATACTTACCTAAAATTAGATAAAGAAACATTTGATAGAAATGTTAACACTTTAAAAGAACAACCGGACTATGACTGGTCTAAATGGTTAGAAATGTATAGTAATTATTGCGACAGCAATAAACAATGAGCAAATACATCTCAAAAGGGGGGATGAAATGCGTTGTAGAGCAGAAGAGGAAAAAGGCTATAACCGGCACTGCAACCTGGCGCATTAGACGTACGCTTGTGATTGCGGTGCCGTTTTTTCCTTGCATACGGATTACTACTTAGGAGGTTTTTCTAATTAACAAAAATAAATTTGAGACCAAACTGAAAGGCCACAATAATACATATAAAGAGCTTTTTTTGCGGAATTCGAACAACCCGATTTTGACGGCTAAAGACTGGCCATATCCAGCAAATACGGTGTTCAATCCAGGGGCGACTATTTTTCGTGGTAAAGTCCTGTTGCTTGCTAGGGTGGAGGACAGACGGGGATTCTCCCACCTTACCAAGGCTATCAGTGAAGACGGGGTTGGCAACTGGCAGATTGACAAATTGCCGACGCTGGCGCCTGACCCGGACAATCATCCAGAAGAACTATGGGGGATAGAAGATCCTCGGATTTGTTGGCTTGCAGAATTGGGCAAGTGGGCTATCACCTACACTGCTTATTCTCGTGGCGGGCCGCTCGTGGCCATGGCGCTTACGGACGATTTCGCAAATTTTGAACGGCTTGGACCGGTTATGCCGCCGGAAGACAAAGATGCCGCGCTTTTTCCGCGCCGGATTAACGGGAAATGGGGGCTTATCCATCGGCCGATTATTACTAACTACGTACCGGGCGCGCACATTTGGCTGTCATTTTCCGACGACCTAGTTCATTGGAGTAACAGCCAGGTGCTGATGCACGCCCGCCGAGGTGCCTGGTGGGATGGCGGAAAAATTGGTCTTTGTACTCCGCCCATTGAAACTGCTGAAGGCTGGCTCATAATATACCACGGGGTGCGCCAGACTGCCGCCGGGGCGATTTATCGGCTTGGACTGGCACTGCTCGACCTGGAAGATCCTCTTAAGGTGTTGCGCCGGAGTGAGGAATGGGTCTTTGGCCCGGTAGAATGGTATGAACGGCAGGGAGATGTAGCCGATGTGGTTTTTGCGGGTGGCTGGGTGATGGATGATAAGACTGGACTGCTAAAAATGTATTACGGGGGAGCAGACACATGCATCGCTTTGGCTACGGCCTCCATAAGCGACTTGCTGGAATACCTCCGAAAATGTCCGGGGTCGCTGGATGAGTCGATTTATTGATAAGGTCTGCTTTGCGGAGAGGACAACAGTTTGAGAAAGGAGGCTGCCAATGAATATTGCCTTTTTAAGCACATATCCCCCGCGGGTTTGCGGGTTGGCCACATTTACGGAGGACTTGGTGAACGAAATCGACAAAAACTCTTTATTCCGACCGACCGTTATTGCGGTCACCAATACAGAAGAATATAAGGACTCACGAGTGGTCGCCAAACTCAGCCAGCATAATCGCGCCAGTTACTTCCAGACTGCCCGCTGGGCAAACAACCATGCTGATTTGCTGGTAATCGAGCATGAATACGGGATATTTGGCGGAGAAAGCGGCGAATACATCATCGACTTCGCCAAGAAGTTAACGATACCTTTTATCATCACGACGCATACCGTACTTATGGAGCCATCCCAAAAACAAAGGCTAGTTCTACGGGAGCTTGGACAACTTGCCTCAATGGTGGTGACGATGGCTGAAAGTGCAGTCCCACTATTAATCGAAGTGTATGGTATTGAGCGAAGCAAAATATTAGTCATTCCCCATGGTGTTCCAAGCCTGCCAGTTAAACCGCGCGAAGAACTAAAAGTCAGCCATGGCTTAGCTAACAAGCAGGTGATAAGTAGTTTTGGGCTCTTAAGTCCGGCTAAAGGGCTGGAGTATGGAATTGAAGCTGTTGCCAAAGTTGTGCCGGAATACGAAAATCTGGTTTACCTCATTCTGGGCAAAACCCATCCATGCGTCCAGGAACTAAATGGTGAAAGCTACCGGGATAGCCTGAACGCCTTGGCAGAACGCCTAGGGGTGAGGGATAATATTCGGTTTATCGACAAGTACCTGACGAAAGCAGAAGTGATAACATATCTCCATTTGTCTGACATCTACATGACGCCGTATCTGTCCAAAGAACAGGCGGTCAGTGGGACATTGGCGTACGCTGTGGGATGCGGACGGGTCGTCGTGTCGACTCCATACCGCTATGCTCAGGAATTGCTAGGCGGTGGTCGGGGAATGCTTGCCGAATTCAGGGATGCCAAATCTCTGGCGTCGTGCATCAAAGGTGTACTCGACAATCCAGCGCAAAAAAAGGAAATGGAAATGAAGACCTTGGCTGTCGGACAGAAAATGACGTGGGCCAATGTAGCTAGTTGCTACACCAAGCTGTTCAGCAGCATCATAGAAGCAGCCAAACCAAAGGGAAGGCAACTGCGTACCAACATCATGGAATTCCCCAAACCGAAGGTAGTGCAACTGGCCACCAGCATCATGGAAGCACCCAAACCGAAGGGGGCGCAACTATTCACCAGCATCATGGAAGCACCCAAACCGAAAGGCGGTGGCTAGAATAATTGAATCAATTTGCCAAAACCTTCGATGATGCTCATATTTTCCGCATGACTGATGACACAGGCATGTTCCAACATGCCCGGTTTAGTATCCCCAACCTTACAGAGGGTTACTGCACCGATGACAACGCCCGAGCGCTAATTATGGCGGTGATGCTCTATGAAAAACTCCCAAAGCCTGCTTACCTAGCGCTGGTCTATCGTTACCTGGGGTTTGTCTTGTATGCTCAGAATGAAAGCGGCGGATTCCGGAATTTTATGACTTATAGCCGGCAATTCACTGAGCGGGAAGGCTCGGAGGACTGTTTTGGTCGCTGTCTGTGGGCCTTGGGGTATACCCAGGCTTCGTCAGCCATGCCCCGCGGAGTCAAAGAAGCGTGTGCTGTTGCAGTTAGTTGTGCCCTGCCCAGGGTGCGCGCCCTGGAATGGCCGCGCAGCCAAGCGTATGCTCTGATTGGTCTTGGTTCTATCGAAGGAACCGAAGTTGATTGCTTCATGTCCGGACTGGCTGATGCACTCGTTAATCGGTTTGCGCACTTCGCCGGGGAGAAAGACTGGCGGTGGTTTGAGGACAGCCTTACCTGGGGCAACGCGGTGCTGCCGTGGGCTTTGTTCGCGGCTTACCGCCGCCTTGGACAAGATAGACTTGTTCAAGTGGCGCGGGAAAGTCTGGAGTTTCTTGACCAAGTTACGTTTCGTGACGGCTTTTTTCGGTCGGTGGGTTGTAATGGATGGTTTGTGCGGGGTGGGGAGATGGCTAAGTATGATGAGCAGCCAATCGAGGCGTGTGGGGCCACTTTGGCTCACCTGGCTGCTTATCAGGCCACTGGCGACCGCGAGATGCTGGAGCTGGCACGGCGGAGTTTTGCCTGGTATTTGGGCGCGAATTCTTGTCGCGAATCCCTTATAGACAGTGAGACCGGCGGATGTTGTGACGGCATCACACCCGATGGCATCAACCGCAACCAAGGGGCTGAAAGCATCATTGGCTACTGCATTGCCGGTCTGGCTTTGGCGCAACATGAGGAAAGGAATGTGATTCTATAATGAAAATTATCATTCTTGCGGGTGGGGGAGGTAGCCGCCTGTTCCCTCTTTCGCGCACCAGGTTCCCTAAGCAGTTTCTGAAATTGAACGGCGACAAATCGTTGCTGGTCCAGACAATAGAGCGGTTTTCGGAACTGGTTAAGCCATCAGATATGGTCATCGTGACCAACCAGGAATATGTTCATCATGTAAAAACCGAGCTTATCGCAGCCAAGGCCCAGGCAGCACATATTCTGCTGGAGCCTGTGGCGCGGAATACCGCCCCGGCAATTGCCTTAGCGGCCAAGTATTGCATGGAGCGACTGGGTTGCGGGTTGGATGAGGTGATGGTGGTGACTCCCTCCGACCACATCATCCAATCAGTGGAGAACTTTACTGCCAATTTGCGGCAGGCGTTAGACGTGGCAAAAATGAACAAAATCGTGACGCTAGGCGTAAAGCCGGATAGCCCGGAAACCGGCTATGGTTATATCCAGGCAGGTCAGCCGCTGGGCAGCGGTTTTAACGTCGAGTCGTTCCATGAGAAGCCTGACCGGGCAACGGCAGAGGCTTATCTCGCTAATGGCAGTTACTATTGGAACTCGGGCATGTTGGCGTTTACGGTCGGTTGCTTTATGGACGAATTGCGGGTGTACCAGCCGGATATTTATGCGCTTACAGACTTGCTACTGGACATAATGACGGAGAATTTTGCTGAAATGCCTAATATCTCGATCGACTATGCCGTGGTCGAGAAATCAAGGCAGGTGATGATGTTGCCGCTAACGACAGAATGGAGCGACATCGGCTCGTGGGATGCTATCTATAACGTGTTGGACAAGGATGCGGACGGTAATGCCGTCCAGGGTGACTGTATTCCGATTGATTGTTCAAACACGTTGATATTGGGACACAGCCGTCTTATCGCCGGCATAGGTCTGGAAGACCTCTTGGTAGTGGAGACGGACGATGTTATCGTGGTCGCCAAAAAGGGCGAGTCGCAGAAGGTCAAAGACTTGGTGAGCGAACTCACGGCCAAGGGTCGGGTAGAAGCGGACGAGCATACGACGGTTTATCGACCTTGGGGGCTATATACAGTGCTGGGCGCAGGGCCGGGGTATAAGATGAAGAAGATTGTCGTCAATCCGGGGCAGGTGCTTAGCCTGCAGATGCATTATCACCGCAGTGAGCACTGGATCGTTATCGGCGGAACAGCCAAAGTGACCATCGGTGAAACTGAACAGATGATCCACGAGAACGAAAGTGTCTTCGTGCCGCAAAGCACTAAGCACCGTCTGGAAAATTCCGGCATATTGCCGCTCGAAATCATTGAGGTGCAGAACGGCAGTTATTTGGGTGAGGACGATATAGTGCGCTTTGAGGATATGTATGGCCGGGTAAGTGGGTAGAAAAGTGAAAAATTATACTACTCTGACTTGCAGTATTATTGCAGGTCTTTTTTTATTAGGCACCAAGATTTTGTCGGAGAATGTAGAAATATTTTTCAAGGGAAACAACGTAAGTTGTCGAATATTTAACTAAATTGTTTTGATGCTATTGGTATTGCTTTACTTTTGGTCTGTTCAGTAGTAGGAAAGGTTGGGTTAAGATAATTGTTTTGCGGTTTTACGTCATATAAAGATGAATCACCAAATTTAGCAGCAACAGCAGTTGTAACAATACCGTATGCAGCATGGCTTAACATATATGAAAGGTTACTAGCAGCATCCTTTGGTCTCACCTGGTTTTGAGGTATAGCACCTAAAGCAAAGGTAATTAAGGAACCCATAGTTATTCCTGAAAGAAAACCTTTACTTAAGAGATGGTCTCTTCCGGTTTTAGATAGAAAATAAACTGTGCCAACACCACCCAATGCACCCATACCAAAGTCCAATAAGCCTCCAAGAATTTGACCTTTGATACCAGTCGCTTCGCTTTTTTTGCTTACCCACACACCAGCTGCCGTGCTTCGATAAGACCTTTGAGAGATTTTCTTCTTGTAAGAGACTTCATCAATTATTGTTTTTACAGTGTTACCAGCGAAACCAGCTAGAATTCCTAAAGTGACTCTATCTTTAATTTTGAACACTTAAACCACTCCAATTTAATTTAGTTATTAATATATTGCCTAATTTTAGCTTTGCTATTACTGGGAAATAGTGGATGATGTAAGCGGCAAGTATTTTTGGATGAATTTCGGCAAATAATTTTCCCTGTTTTTATGATTAGAGAATTGTGTTTTTTCGTAATACCAAAGCTATTACACATAAATGTGAGACGAAACGGAGAGCAAAAAAATGAGCAGGTTTAATTTTATTGCTTCGGACACTGAATTATCCGAAGTTGATTTGACCAACGTTAAACATGTTATGCTTGCTGACATTAGCGGGAGTGATTTTGCGGATTTGGGCGAGCGGGATGTTTGTATTAATGTGTTCTTATGAATTTGACCTGCCCACCCTCTGCCAGACACACAGTTACGCTGAAATTCTCTCTTTTTCA
>CAZWUW010000023.1:0-35117 GCA_964636895.1 uncultured Eubacteriales bacterium | reverse complement strand
AACTGAAGTGCTGAAGTTCCTGTTGGGTAAAGGTGACCGTTTGGTTGGCCGCTTGTTGACCTATGAAGCGCTGGATGCCAGGTTTCGGGAAGTTCCGGTGCTGCGTAATCCCGCTTGCCCGGTCTGTGGAGATAATCCGACGGTTAAGGAGCTTATTGACTATGACCTGCCGGACTGTCGGGTGAATTTTTAGGGGGTGTGAGCAGATGAGCCGCAAAGTGCTTGTATTATCCGAGTCTTTTGGCCTGGGTCATGAAAGGGCAGCTCAGGCGCTGATAAAAGGTCTAACAGTCATTGAGCCGGGAGTGGAAACCCTCCATGCTAACAGCATTTACAGTAGTTTTCCCCGGCTGACCGGCGTTTTTCTGGGTTTGTATTTACAAATGCTGAACAGGTTTCCGCGGGTTTGGCACCGGATTTATCAAAACGGCCGGCGTAATATGGAAAATACCGGCTCGAAAAAAATAGTTTATCGGCTGCTGGCCGGTGCCATCAAAAAAATAATTGACAGTTTCCGGCCTGATGCCATTGTCTGTACCCATCCTTTTCCGGCGGCGGCAATTTCCCGGCTTAAAGAGGAAGGGTTAAATATACCCTTAATAGGTATAGTTACTGATTATGATATTCATGCTTATTGGCTGGATCAAAATATAGACCTGTATATTGTTGGTGACAGTAAGCTGGAAGAAGACTTTGCCGCTCTTAATTTTAATCCCCGGCGGGTTTCCGGTGCGGGGATTCCCATTGATCCGGTGTTCGGGCGCAGAGACGACCGGGTAGAAGTCAGGGCCAGGCTGGGGCTGGAGCAAAATGCCCCGGTACTGCTGGTGGCTGGCGGAGGCTGGGGTCTGGGTGACCTGGGCCGGATTGTGGACTTGTTGACTGCTATGGCTGAAGGTTTTCATATTATAGTGGTGACAGGCACTAATCTTCAATTAAGAAAAATACTTCAGCAAAAATATGCGGCAGCCGTGAACGTCAGCATTGAAGGGTTAGTTACCAATATCCATGAATACATGACGGCAGTCGATATTATGGTTACCAAACCGGGCGGCCTGACAACTTCCGAAGGCCTTGCCAGCGGGGTACCGATGGTATTGTTTGATGTGTTTTACGGGCAGGAAGAATGGAATGCCAGGTTCCTTACGGAAAACGGCGCTGCTGTTAAATGCGGGCGTTTGGCAGAGATTCCGCAAAAAGTCAGACAGATTATCGAAAATGCTAAAGAATCCAAACTGCTGAGGGAAAAAGCGCTGGCGTTGGGTAAACCTTCTGCGGGTACCGATGCTGCCGAAAATGTGCTGCAGCTGGCTTAAGATTGCCAGGAGTGCCATAAATTATACAGTGAAATAATTATCAGGAACCGTTATAATTACTGATGAGCCCAAAAGGCCTTCTCTCTGTTTGTAGTAACTGGAGAGAAGGCCTTTTGAAAGGGAGGTATTAACGGTGAAAAAATTTCAACTGCTTTTAGTTTTAATATTTGCTGTCGTACTAATTATGGCAGGGCAAACGCAGCGCGGCGGGGGAGTTAAAACGGCAACGGGCGTTAGTGCGTCTGGCGTTGGCACATCGGATGCTGGCGGCCAAACCCGGGTCGCAGCCAAGAGGGCTGAAAAGGCCGATATTAAAAAGGCCGATATTGCTGCAGGACAGCCGGCAGTGTCTGAGCGGCCGCTGGCGGCGGTTCTTAAAGACAAAGGGATAAACGGCTCAATTCCAAACCTGAAAATTGTGGTGGACAAGTCTGACCGACTGCTGACCCTGTATTCCGGTAAGATGCCGCTCAAGTCTTATGAGGTTGATTTTGGTGCCGGGGGTATGGGCGACAAAAAACGGCAGGGGGACCGGCTGACCCCGGAGGGTAATTTCTATATTGCTGAAAGTTCCGTATTGACACCGCCGGACAAATATCTGGGATCCAGATGGCTGCGGGTAAGTTACCCGAACATTGAGGATGCCCGGCGGGGACTTAGTGCCGGGATGATTGACCAGGCCACCTATGAGGTCATTGTGAGGGCGGTGCGCAACCGGCAAATCCCTCCCCAGAAAACTGCTCTGGGTGGTGGTATAGGTATTCATGGCGGCAGTAACAACGGTATTAACAAAGGTGATAATTGGACTTGGGGATGTATAGGATTAAACAACTCCAAAATTAATGAAATATTTGCTTACATCCCGGTAGGCACCGACCTGGTGGTCCGGGCATGATGTGAAAAAGGATGCCGGAGGGCATCCTTTTTACTTGAATTTTCCTTCATACCTGGTATCATCCGGATTGTCCACGACAACTAATGTATTGCTGTCCCCCGTTTTCTTTATCCGGTTATCGGACGCGTCCGGTTCTTTCTGAGAATTGCCGGGTTTTTTGTTTATCCGGTTCGGGATAGTTTTGGTATCATCGTTGTTTTTACCCATGCTCTTATAACCTCCCTGATGTTTTTCAATGGTAAGCAATTTTGCCGATTATCTGCACCATGTTGCCGTCCTCGATTACGGCAGCGTTGGCTTCATCAGTATCCATATGCATTTCCGTTTTAAATAAATCGCTCACCCGGACCAGCACGTCATTAAAAATCAAATCCCGTTCACCGTCTACCAACACCTGGACCCGGTCACCGTTTTTCAAGGCCAGCCGTTCAGCGTCGGCAGTACTCATGTGAATATGGGTAGCTGCCAAAATGAGGCCGTACCGCAGGGTAACTGCACCTTTGGGACCTACCATTACAACGCCGGGAGTGCCGTTAATATCACCGGAATCCCGTACTGGGGGGTCAATGCCCAGATGGTAACCGTCAGTACCGGATATTTCAATCTGGGTACGGTCTCGCAGCGGTGCCAGAATCCGTACCCCTTCCAGCACGCCCTTAGGCCCTACTACGGTCAGGGTTTCTCGAGCTGCAAATTGGCCGGGTTGGCTAAGGTTTCTATAGTGGGTTAATTTATAGCCTTTACCGAAAAGCTGCTCCAGCTGTTCCCTGGCCAGATGGATATGCCGACCGGAAATACCTACCCGGACTTCAGTGCCTCCGGCCGGTAACGGTTCTATATAAGGCATTACTTCGGCCGGCGGCGGCAGGAATCCGTTTGGCCACCGGAAATCCGGGTTTTCGTCAATCATCTGCCTTCCCTCCAATTTTTTCACGTTCATTTTAAGCGGATGTTTAATGTTAGTGTACCCGTGCCACCCGGATATTATTTGTTTATAAAAGCAGGGATTTTGTTTCCCTAAACGCCAGATATTTGCTATAATTATTTAGATTAATTTTTGAATAAATATTTATGAGGTGAAGACGAAAAATGGAACATATTATTGCCAATGGGGAAAAAAAGGGAAAACGGGTAATTATCACCGTCCTGGGTAAGGACCGGGTGGGTATAATTTCGGGAATTTCCACTATATGCGCGGAAAATAGTGTTAATATCCTTGACCTTAGCCAGACTATTTTACAGGGTTTTTTTACTATGGTAATGGTGGTAGATATCAGCAATGCCAAAATCAGTTTCGGCGAGTTGAAAGAGAGACTGGAAGCCAAAGGACAGGAACTGAGCCTGCAGATAAAAGCACAACATGAAGATGTTTTTCAGTTCATGCACAGGATTTAGGAAGGGAGAGGCCGGTTTATGCTCAGTATTCAGGAGATTATGGAAACTATCCGCATGGTCCAGCACGAGAACCTGGATATTCGGACCATTACAATGGGTATCAGTTTGCGGGACTGTGCCGACAGCAATGCTCAAAAAACGGCGCAGAAGATGTATGACAAAATTACCCGCCTGGCCGGGCAACTGGTGCGTACCGGGGAGGAAATCGAAGCTGTATATGGGATTCCCATAGTAAATAAGCGCATTTCGGTAACACCTGTTTCATTGGTGGCGGAATCATGTGACACAGATGACTATACTGTTTTTGCTACAGCCATGGACCGGGCGGCTGCCGAGGTGGGCGTTAATTTTATTGGCGGGTTTTCGGCCCTGATTCATAAAGGCTGCACCGTTGGTGACCAACGGCTGTTAAATGCTATTCCCCAGGCGCTGGCCGCTACGGAGCGGGTTTGTTCATCAGTTAATGTGGCAACTACCAAAGCCGGGATAAATATGAATGCCGTTTACCGCATGGGCCAGATTATCAAGGCAACGGCCGAGCTGACCGCAGACCGTGACGGTCTGGGCTGCGCCAAACTGGTGGTGTTTGCCAACGTACCGGAGGACAACCCTTTTATGGCGGGGGCTTTTCATGGCATAGGTGAGCCGGAATGTGTTATCAATGTTGGTGTAAGCGGGCCGGGGGTAGTCAAAAATGCCGTCGATAAGACGCGGGGCCAGGATTTTGGCGAATTGGCCGAAACTATTAAACGTACTGCCTTTAAAATCACCCGTATGGGGGAACTAGTGGGCCGGGCGGCCTCCAAAAAACTTGGCGTGCCATTTGGCATAGTGGACCTCTCACTGGCACCAACCCCGGCTATCGGGGACAGTGTGGCCGATATTCTGGAAGGCATGGGCTTGGAGCGGTGCGGCACCCACGGGACTACCGCTGCTTTGGCGCTGCTTAATGATGCCGTCAAGAAAGGCGGGGCCATGGCTTCGTCATACGTTGGCGGACTGAGCGGGGCCTTTATTCCGGTGAGTGAAGATGCCGGGATGATTAGGGCGGTGGAAGAAGGTGCGCTGACCTTAGAAAAACTGGAAGCTATGACCTGTGTCTGTTCTGTTGGCCTGGACATGATTGCTGTGCCTGGAGATACCAGTGCTGAAACGCTGGCGGCCATTATCGCTGACGAGGCGGCTATCGGGGTGGTAAACCAGAAGACTACCGCTGTGCGCATTATCCCGGCGCCGGGCAAAAAGGTGGGGGACATTGTGGAATTTGGCGGTTTATTGGGCCGGGCACCGGTAATGCCAGTCAATAAGTTCAGTTCAGACGAATTTGTCCGGCGGGGCGGCCGCATCCCGGCCCCGATACAAAGTTTGCGGAATTAAAAAGGGAGTGGCCCAGTTTTATTTTAAAATAAAACTGGGCCATTTCTAAACCTGTTATTATACTATTCCTAAAATAGTTACTATGCTCAGGTAGGTATCTTCTGCTCCTAATATTGCTGCCTTTTTTCCGAGTTTTGCTGGAGCCCGTGATTTAGCCCGCGGACGTATTCGTGGGCTAGCACATAAATGAAATCCTGGGTTTTTTCCCACTTTTCATGGATTGCCAGCCCGTATGCGATAACTTCGCTGCGGGCTGCAGCTATGTTCTCCTCGGTTTCGAAAGACATCTCCAGGCCGTTAGCCAAGCCTTTATTATAGGCTTCCTTTTCGCTCAGTCCGGCCAGTTCGGCGATGTCGACAAGAAAGGTAAAGTCGCCAGACATATATACTTCCCTCCGTATCTTACATATTCTATTTATTCTAATTTAACAAAAATTTTATTTGAGCACAATCAATTAGACAATAACTTACATGTTTCGACATATTAGTAGAAAGGTGTCTGGTAGCTAAGACGCAGTGAATAGATGGCAAAAATTTCTTCTCTAAGCATTAATTACATAAAGGAAATCTTAGAGATATAACGAACGTACACCTATCAATCTATCGATAAGGATTTTCATTACCAAATATTACAGCGGTAAAAATAAATCAACAATAAAGGGTTTTATGAAAATAATGTCGAAAACATATGTTAATAGTTGTTATCTACCATGGGTGATTAATTGTGGAGGGAAAAAAATGAACAAGTTGAAAGTATTGGTGGCTGACAGCCATGAAGTTTTCCGGCTGGGCATAAGTTTTATTATTCAGTGCTCACAGGATTTTGAGGTAGTTGGCGAAGCCGGAAGCTGCAGTGAGATTATTCAAAAAGCCATTAGCCAGCGGCCTGATATCATCATTATGGACGTCCGGATGGGGGACGGCAATGGGACTGAGGCATGCCGGATAATCAAGGAAAAAGAAGCCGGGTGTAAAGTAATTATGCTGACTTCGCCCAGTGATGATGAAGCTATTTTTGCGTCTATTTCTGCAGGCGCTGACGGTTTGTTGCTTAAGCAGATTAAAAGTGATGAGCTGATTAACGCGATGAAAATGGTCTATGAAGGAAAAACCCTGTTAGACCCGGCTATTACTGCCAAGGTTTTGCATCGGATGAAAAATGGCAGCACCGGCAGCGAACGGCCGGAAGCGATGCTGAATCCTCAGGAACAGCGGATTTTGGCCCTTATTGCCGATGGCAAGACTAATAAAGAGATTGCCCAGATACTCATGTTAAGTAATAATACCATTAAGAATTATGTCAGCGGCATTCTGAGCAAGCTGAACTTTAGCAATCGTGCCGAGGCGGCGGCGTATGCGGTGCGCCATAACCTGATGCAGTACGCGCGGGCGGTAAATGATAACCACGGGAACTAAGCCCGTGGTTTTTTTTTGCCTGCCTGCATTACCATGTACTTATGTACTATGATTTCAGATGAATAATAACCCTCAGATTTAAGGACTTCTGGCACCTGTCCGGGGAGGCAAATTGTGTTACCATAATTCTTGACCGGGTAAGTCTCCAAAGGCTCGTACATAAGGGTACAAGCAAACGCACGCAGCATCGGAACGCACCAGCAAAGTCTGCTGCCCATGGCCTGGAGGAAACCGCGATGAAAATAAGTGATGTATTGGCAAACAAACAACGCATTTTCAAATATGCTCTAATATTGGCCGGTATATTAATTGTGCTGGCTGCCGCCGGGATTACTACTACGGTTGTCACTTCGAGACCTGGTTTTTGTGTTGCCTGTCATGTCATGAAACCGGAGTATGCAACCTGGCAGGCGTCTTCCCACAGTAAAGTCGGTTGTGTGGAGTGCCATGCCCGCCCGGGAAACGTGAATATGCTGGCAGATAAAGCGGAGTCGGCCAAAAAGCTTTATAAATATGTTGCTAAAACATATGAGTTACCTGTCATCATGACTGAACAGATAGATAATGACCGGTGCCTTAAGTGCCATGACCTGAAAAGGCGGGTGACGGCTACCGGAGACCTGATTATCCCGCATAAAAAGCACCAGGACAAGAAAATTGCCTGTACGAAATGCCACCAGGGTGTGGCCCACGGTAAGATTGCCAGCCGGGGGGTCACCGGGGGCGGGGATTTCAAAAAATGGGATGTGGCAGCCGGGCAAAAGCTTATGACCAGGGAATTCACCGACCCGAAGATGGGTTTGTGTATGGATTGTCATGAAAGGCGCGGGGTGACCCTGGCCTGTGACGCTTGTCATGCCAATCCCAAAATGCCTGAGGGGCACCGGGGAAAAGGCTTTTTCTCCAATCACGGCGGGCAGGCTAAGAAATCTATTACTTACTGCGCTACCTGCCATGATTATATCACCAAGAACGGGGGTACTGCCAGCGATTTAAGTAAACAGGAAGAGGATCCCGTGACTGCGTTTTTGAATCGGGTGACCCAGTCCGACGGGGCTAAATCCGATGGTTTTAGCAGTTATGCCCGGAACAATGGTTATTGTTCTGATTGTCACAAAAAACGACCGCCCAGTCATAATGATGAATGGCCTTATAAGCATGGACCCACGGCTGAGGCTACCCCTGATGGGGCTAACGATTGTCTGGTTTGTCACAGTCCCCGGAATGATATCAGCGGAGCGTCGGTGAAACAGGCTGCATGCGGCAGCTGCCATCCGAGCATTCATAAAAATCCCAAATGGCGGGATGCCCACCCTATAACGATACCGCCCAAATATCCTATTTTGGAGGCCAGGTGTTTTACCTGTCATACAAAAGATATCTGCGGCAACTGTCATATGTCCGGCAAGGATATCCAAACTACCCAAACTACCCAAACTACCCAAACTAATTCTTTTGTCAAAGCAAAAATCGTAATCAAGGAGGAGTAAAAATGAGTTCGATTACAGCTGGCGTACAAAACGGACCCGTGTATACGGAAAAAACCTTTTCCCTGCTGCAGGCAATTGGCGTTATATTGTTGGCGCTGACCGTTTTTGCGGCATCCGGGATTCTGATCGGGAAGAAGTTTTTCTGGCATGAAAAACTTGACGATACCCGGATTGATGAGCGGCTGGCTTATTATAAGGCCAAGGTGGAAGCCGAACCGAAGGTGCCGGAAAACAGGGTTAATCTTGGCTACAACTTTTTCCTGAAAGAAAAGTATGATGAGGCCATTAAACAGTTTCAGACAGCGGTGCAGCTAGACCCCAAATACTACCAGGCTTACTATAACATGGGATTGGTTTATCAGGAACAGCAGCGCTGGGATGATGCCCTGGAAATGTTCGCTAAGTCGGCCAAGCTGGCCCCGCGGGACTATAGAAACTTTATGCAGTTGGGGATTGTATACACCGAGCTGGGTAAGTACCAGGATGCTTTTAAAGCGCTGAATGCGGCAAATAAGGAGCAGCCCGGCAGTGCGGATATTTTGTATTATATCGGCATGGCAGCAGAGAAGAACGGTGATAAGAAGGGTGCTATGGAGATGTACAATGAAGCCTTGCGGTTTGACCCGAACTACAAGGAAGCCAGAGAAGCTTTAAACAAGCTGAAGTAATAACGGCGGCAAACAACAGCCCAACCGAAATAACAGAAGCGAGGTGAATTCCGGCCGGTTAGTAGCCGGCCGGGAAATAAATGACAACAATTGTTCAAAAAAGCACAATCAGAATCAAGCGTAAGTATGTGTTTGGCCTGGTCCAATTTCTGTTCATGGTGGCGGTGCTGCTTTTTGGTTATCTTTTTATTACCAACAAAGATATCACAGTAGAAGCTCCTAGAATAGCCCGCAGCAACGGTGAGCCGATATTTGTCAAACTGATTTACGGTAAGTTTGGCGGGATGGAGTTTGACAAACCGATGGCGGTAACAGTAGCCAATGAGCGTATTTACCTGACTGATACCAATAACAAGCGCGTGCAGGTGCTGGACCGTGAGGGTAATGGTTTAAAGACCTTTGGGGCCTGGGGGAATAAGCCGGGTGAGTTCCAGTTCCCGTATGGTATTGCAGCCGACAGTAAAGGCCGTATATTTGTGAGCGACCTCTATATAGGTGCTGTTTCCATCTTTGATAAAGACGGCAAGTTCCTCGGTTATTTTGCCGAAAAGACACCCGCCGAAAAACTGTTTCTGATGCCGGCCGGCGTGCATATTGTTGATGATACGGTCTATATCTCCGATGTGCGCAAGCACCAGGTAATGGTGTTTGATATTAATGGCAAGCTGCTCAGGACAATTGGTAAGCCGGGTGTTAAAAACCCCGGCGAGTTCAAGGCGCCGAATGCCCTGACCACAGATAAAGAAGGCAACCTTTATGTAGTTGATACTGGCAACCAGCGGGTGCAGGTATTTGCCAAGGATGGCAAGTTCAAGATGTTTATCAACGGTTCCAAGGACGGCAAAGGGGATTCGGTCTTTGTCAATCCGCGGGGCATCGGGGTAGACAGCCGGGGCAACCTTTTCGTGGTAAGCAATCTGACACATTTTATCTACGTTTTTGATAACACAGGAAAACAGATCCATGTTTTTGGCGGTCAGGGGGATCTGGAAAAGCAGTTCAGCCTGCCTAACGGCTTGCATATCGATGAGCAGGATCAGATTTATATTACCGATACCACCAACCAGCGGATTGCCGTCTGGCGGTCCTAATATCCTGCCGGATTCCGCTGCCCGTCCTCCGGGTAAAAGCGGCGCGAGCCGCTTGCCATTCACCGATGATGTTTGGGAAAGGGGGTGAGATTGTGCAAAACATGGTGAAATATTCTATTACCAAGACAACTAAAGGAGGAACAAACGTGAAAAGATTCAGCAGAATTATGGTGCTAACCCTGGCGTTAATTTTCGCAGTTGGGGTAAGTGCGGCTATGGCCGCTCCCGGAGATTATGTTGACCCGGCTACCAATCTCCCGGCGGGTACTACTTCCGACAAGTATACCACTACTCTCGACTCAAACAGTGGTCAGCTTGATTCTACCATTGTTTCACCTGGCCTGGTTGGCTCCAACGCAAACCAAACCGGTAAAAACGTTGACGCAGCTGGCGATAACTTTGCCAGCGTAAACAAAAGTGTTGCCGGTCAAAGAACCCACGGTGAGTATCAGAACAACACCAACTCTTGTGCATCCTGTCACCAGACGCACACCGCTTCCGGTAAGAAGCTGTTGTTCAAAAACGGTACTTACAACACATGTGCCGCCTGCCATGACGGTACCCTTGGTTTCTACAACGTATTCCAGGCTTCCAACGCCGGTACATTTGGCGGTAACCCCGACAAGGCCGTTGGTAACGCTTCTGTGCACATGGCTACCGGTGTAATGAAAGTCAGCTCTGCTCCCGGTGGTAACAGAACCAGCACCGATGCCAGCACCTGGGGTAAAGAGTTTGATTGTGCCAGTTGCCATAGTCCGCACGGTTCCTACAGTGACCGGTTACTCCACTACAACCCGAACAATGTGGGCACACGTCCTGCTAGCGATGGCGGTCAGTTGAAAACCAACCTGACTCCGGTCAAAGCCGCTGACGGCAAATACACAGTTGCCGGCGCTGCTTATGCTGGTCCCTGGTTGTATGGTTACAACTGGGGCACCCCGAAAAACTACTGGACGCAGATTCGGGTTAAGAATCCGGCCACTAGCCTGTTCGAGATCAAGTATCCTGGTAATCCCAGCAAGTCCTGGAATGATGTCCTGAAAGTTAATTATCGCGGTGGCTACTTCACTGACCCGGATGGCCTGTTGGCTAGTATTCCTACTACCGACATTCAGTTGGATATTGCCCCGGTTACCGTTGTTAAGTTTGACCTGACTCCCAATACCGCTATTACGGTAGCTCCTGTATTTAATGTTAGCGGTTATAAGAAAGGCATCAGCGCATACTGCGCCGCCTGCCATACCGACTACAACGCCAACAGCGCCCAGGCTGAAACAGGTATGTTCAGCAAGGCCTTCCGGCATAAGGTTGTACAAACTCTGAAGACCGGTATGCTGGGTGAAGAAAAACTTGTTAGCGGTGTAATGACCCCGAACCAGACCATGGTATGCCTGTCCTGCCACTTTGCCCACGGTGCCGACAATACTATCCAGTTGGATGCCCGTGATGTTGCAGGCACCTCCATCGATGTTAACGCATCTTCCGCACTGAAGCGTTACGTAAACATGGCTGTATGCTGGAAATGTCATGTTGACTCCAAGGCAGAACAGCTGAAGAACAACGATTCCTTATGGAACCAGAAAGATGCCGGAACCGGTCCTGTTTATTAATAAGATTCGTTTTTTGGCACAATAGATTATTAAAGCAGTCTGTATTATAAGGGAGCCGCAGGGCTCCCTTTTTTTCGCTATAGCTTAGATGCAGGGCTTTTTTGGCGCACGAGGTTAAAGAATTAATGCAATTTTTGTAATGCAAAGACGGGCAAATAAACTCTTGACATATATTTAAGGTTCGCATAATATAATAACTAATAAATAAAAACCAAATGTTTCAGGTGCCCGTAAGGGAGAATAGGGAACCGGGTGCAATCCCCGGACGGACCCGCCACTGTGAAGGTTAGCCCAATGTCATACCACTCCGTTAAGGGGGAAGGGGCATGCCGGGTAATGACCCTGAGTCAGGAGACCTGCCTGAAACAGCGCTATGCTGCCTCGTGTGTAAGGTGGTTTAGGTGAGGATGAAGGTAAAATCCACGCCCCTAATTGGCGTGGGTTTTTTATTTTAGGAAAAACTTTATTTGTTAAGGAGGAGATTGAATTGACCCAGTTAGCCAGCGCTTTAAACGGTACAATTACACCGGAAATGGAACAGGTGGCTGCCCGGGAAGGGGTCACCGCCGAATTTGTGCGCCGGGGGGTGGCTGCAGGAACTATCGTAATCCCGCGTAACAGCCGCCGTCACGGTATTATCCCGGCGGGCATCGGTACCGGGCTTAGCACCAAGGTCAGCGCCAGTATCGGTTTATATGGTCCCCAAGACAGCATTGCCGGTGAAACAGCCAAAATTAAGGCGGCTGTAGATGCAGGTACAAATGCTATCATGGATTTGAGCGTCAGCGGAGATATTGATGCCATGCGCCGGGAATCCCTAGCTGCCACCACCACCCCGCTGGGCACGCTGCCCCTTTACCAGGCAGTGGCCGGGGCCGCGAAAAAACACGGTTCATCTGTCCGCATGGAAGTTGAGGAACTGTTCGAAGTCATAGAACGCCAGGCCGCCGATGGGGTGGACTTCCTGGCGTTGCATTGCGGCACTACCATGGATGTGGTGGAGCGGGCCAAACAGGAAGGCCGGGTGGATCCCCTGGTGAGCTACGGCGGCTCTCATCTGATTGGCTGGATGGTACATAACCGGCGGGAAAACCCGCTGTATGAACAATATGACAGAGTCCTGGAAATTGCCCGCAAATATGATGTAACGGTTAGTATTGCTGACGGCATGCGGCCGGGCTGCCTGGCTGATTCCTTAGACGGCGCCCAGGTACAGGAGCTGGTAGTGATTGGTGAACTGGTACGGCGGGCTAGGGAAGCAGGGGTGCAGGTAATGGTCAAGGGGCCGGGGCATGTGCCGCTGAATCAGCTGAAAGCAACGGTCACCCTGCAGAAAAGCCTTTGCAAAGGCGCTCCTTATTTTGTTTTCGGCCCCATTGTCACGGATATTGCTGCCGGCTATGACCACATTAGCGCGGCTATCGGCGGTGCTGTCAGCGCCTGGGCGGGGGCGGAGTTTATCTGCTATGTGACCGCCTCCGAACATATCGGCTTGCCGGATGTTGACCAGGTGCGCGAGGGTGTGGTGGCTGCCCGGATTGCTGCTCATGCCGCCGACGTGGCTAAAGGGCTGCCCGGGGCTGCCGAGTGGGATTTGCAGCTTTCCAAAGCCAGAAAGGCTATGGACTGGCCCAAGCAGATTGCCCTGGCGATAGATCCGCAGCGGGCTGAACATTTTAGAAAAACACGCAGCAACGAGACCTCGTCGGCATGCGCCATGTGCGGTAAGTACTGTGCCATGGAAGTTGTATCCAAATATCTGGGTATCGATAAAATAAGCTGTTAGATAATTGACAATTATATTATTAAGAAAGGATGAACGAACATGACTCAGTTATTAGCTGCCCGGGCGGGAAAAATTACTCCGGAAATGGAGGCAGTGGCGGCCCGGGAAGACCTTGATGCCGAGTTCATCCGGGCGGGAGTAGCCGCCGGGACGATAGTTATTCCCAGAAATATCAAGCGTAAACAATTTAATTATTGCGGTATTGGTCAGGGGTTGCGCATTAAGGTGAATGCCCTGATCGGCACCTCTAGTGACCGGAACGACCTGGCTATGGAAGAAAAGAAAATTTCTAATGTGGCAGCTACCGGGTGTGACGCCTTGATGGATTTAAGCACCGGCGGTGACATTGACGGCATGCGCCGGCTGACCCTGGAAAAAGCCAACATGCCTGTTGGCAGTGTGCCGGTATACCAGGCTGCTATTGAAGCCATTGAAAAGCGGGGCAGCATTGTAGCCATGACCGCCGATGACATGTTTGAGTCAATTGAGAAACATGCTGCTGATGGCGTGGATTTTATGGCTATTCACAGTGCCTTGAATCTTGAAGTGCTGAAGCGCCTGCAGACTACCGGGCGAGTCACTGATGTGGTAAGCAGGGGCGGCGCTTTTCTTACCGGCTGGATGCTGCATAACAACAGGGAAAACCCGTTGTATGAGCAGTTTGACCGCCTGTTGGAAATTTTGCGCAAATATGATGTCACCCTGAGCCTGGGGGATGCTATCCGGCCGGGGTCTACCGCTGACTCTTTGGATGGGGCGCAGCTGCAGGGATTGATTGTGGGCGGGGAATTGGTGGCACGTACCCAGGCTGCCGGTGTACAGATAATGGTGGAAGGTCCCGGCCATGTGCCCATGCATCATGTAGAAGCGACCATGCTGCTGCAAAAGCGGCTGTGCAATGGTGCGCCTTTTTTCGTGCTGGGTACACTGGCCACAGACGTAGCCCCGGGCTATGACCATATTACTTCCGCTATTGGCGGTGCTATCGCCGGAGCGGCTGGAGCAGATTTTATCTGCTATGTAACACCGGCCGAGCACCTTGGCCTGCCTACGGAACAGGATGTTAAAGACGGTGCAATTGCCGCCCGCATTGCCGCCCATGCAGCAGACCTGGCCAGGGGCAACAAGCAGGCCTGGGAGCGGGATCTGCAAATGGCTAAAGCCCGGGTGGCTTTGGATATGGACCGGCAAATCAGCCTGGCCATTGATCCGGAAAAAATAAAAGCAGCGGCTGCAAAGACGAAGGCAGCAGCGGCGGCCGGGGCCGGGGAAGACCGGCACCAATGTGCCGTATGCGGGCCGGAGTGCGCCGCGCAGGTGGCCGCCAGATATTTTGGCCTGGCCTGATAGATGAACAGGAGCTTAGTGGTGATGAACAGGAGCTTAGTGGTGATGAACAGGAGCTGAGTAGTATGGAGTTTTTGCTGGCCGTGCAATTTCTTACCAGGCTGCCCGTAAATATTAAAGGTAAAGTGGAAGAAAAAAATATTGCCCGGGCCATGGCTTACTTTCCGCTGGTCGGACTGCTCCTGGGATTATTGGCGGCAGTTTTTCATGCTTTGGCGTCTGCGGTAGTGGCAGAGGCCGTAGCCGACCTTCTGGTGATAACATTGCTGGTAGTCATCACCGGTAATTTGCACGGGGATGCTTTGATGGACACGGTGGACGGCATTTTCAGCGGGCGGCCGCGGGAACGCATGTTGGAAATCATGCGGGACAGCCGGGTGGGCTCCCATGGGGTGATGGCCGGGGTGCTGCTGATATTGTTCAAGTTTGTGCTTTTTGGGCAGTTCTCTCAGGATACGGCAGGCCTGCTCCTGTCCGATAAAGCCCTGGCGCTGATTCTAATACCGGTTATGGGACGCTGGGCGCAGGTGTTTGGTGCTACCCTTTATCCTTACGCCCGCTCCGGGTCAGGCGGTGGGGTTGGGAGTTTTACCGACCACGTAGGCCGGCGGGAAATACTACTGGCATCAGCTACTGTTCTGGCGGCAGCGTTAATCCTGGTAGGCCTGTATGATTTTTGGCTATCCGGCACAATGGCGGCGTTGCTTACGGGCCTGGTTAAAGGCGGAATCCTGGCAGGTGCCGTTTTGGCCGGTACAGCCGGCCTGGCACGGTATTTTGCCGGCAAGCTCGGCGGGATGACCGGCGATACCCTTGGGGCCATGAACGAGCTTATTGAGGTATTATCAATGATAGTACTGCACATCATGTTACAATAAAACAAGGAGGTAGTTATTATGAGTATCAAACTGCAGCAAGCTGTCGCGGGAATTAGTCCGGTGAGCGCGGCATGGCGGCAAAAGGCCAAGGATTATTTAAGTAATCTGGCTATCCCCCCGGGCAGCCTGGGAGAAATCTTAACCCTGGCCGAACAACTGGCGGCCATCAGGCAGACCTTAAAGCCTTCAGTGAGCAATAAAACCGTGGTTACCATGGCCGGTGACCACGGGGTGGTGGCGGAAGGGGTCAGCGCTTTTCCGCAGGAGGTTACCCCGCAGATGGTAGCCAATTTCGTAGCCGGCGGGGCAGCCATAAACGTACTGGCGGGAGTAGCCGGTGCCCGCGTAGTGGTAGTGGATATGGGTACTGCCACGGACCTGGGCGAATTGGTTAAAACAGGCAAGATTTTGTCATATAAGGTTGCTGCCGGCACCCAAAATATGGCTCGGGGGCCGGCCATGACCAGGGAGCAGGCCGTGCAGTCGCTGGAAGCCGGGATAGCCGTAGCCGACAACTTAGTACGGGAAGGGGTGGAACTGCTGGGCACCGGCGATATGGGCATCGGCAATACTACGCCGAGCAGTGCCATTCTGGCTGCATTTTCGGGGCTGCCTGTGCACGAGGTAACCGGCAGAGGTACAGGGATTAGTGATGAAGCCCTGGAAAATAAGGCCCGTGTTATTCAGCGGGCACTTGAGGTCAATCAGCCTAACCCCGCTGACCCGGTAGATGTGCTGGCCAAGGTTGGCGGCTTTGAAATCGGCGGCATTGCCGGCGTTATTTTAGGCGCGGCCTACCACAAGATACCGGTTGTAGTAGATGGGTTTATCTCCTCTGCCGGGGCGCTGTTGGCCAAAAGGCTGGCCCCTGCTGCTATCGACTATATGATTGCTGCTCATCATTCCATGGAATACGGGCATCAGTTTATGCTGAAAGAATTGGGCTTAAAACCGCTCCTAAATCTTAACCTGCGGCTGGGTGAGGGGACCGGGGCAGCTCTGGCCATGAATGTTGTTGAAGCCGCCGCCCAGGTAATAAATATGATGCTTACTTTTGAGGACGCCGGGGTATCCAGGGATAAATAAGGGGTGGACGGATTAATGAAGCCTTTGCCGTTATTACATTATGATCCACAAAATGCAGGTCCCCAGTACCTGGAGGACCTGGCAACAGGGTACTGGTTTTCCGAGGCGCTTTTTACCGCCGTGGAAATGGAATTATTCACTTTCCTTGAACCGAAAGGCAGAAACGTGGAAGATATTGCCCGGGTGTTTGATTTTAACTCCCGGCCACTGGTTCGTTTCCTGCATGCTTTGTGTGCCTTGGGACTTTTAATTTGTGACGGCGGGTTGTATTTTAATACTAAATTGTCTTCTGACTACCTTGTGGCCGGCAAGGAAAATTACCAGGGGGATTCCGTCCTCTGGCGGAAATACTTGGCTGTCGGCTGGCAGGGGCTGGCCAAATGCCTAAGGGCCGGCGGGCGGGTGGATTTTAGTCCCCCGGAGGAAGACCCGGTGCGTTTAAAACAGCGCATCCGTAATTATATTAAGGCGATGGACCGCATGGCCAGGGTGAAGGTGCGGGAAATGCTGCCCTTTTTTGAGGGCCGTGCCCTGTCCGGGCAGATACTTGATGTAGGTGCCGGTTCCGGCGCTGTCTCCGCCGGGTTCCTGGAGCATTTTCCAGCCACGCGGGCTACTCTGCTGGACCTGCCGGAGGTGGTGGAATATTCCCGCGAATTAATGCTGGCAAGAGGGTGCGGGGAGCGGGCAACCTGCCTGCCGGCCAATATTTTGGAAGAATGGCCGGTGGGTAAAGCGGGGTTTGACTTGGTCATTCTGTCCAACATAGTTCACGCGTACGCGGAAGATGAGATTGCCGCCATCCTGGCCCGGGCCGCGGCGTGTCTTAAGCCTGGCGGCTTGCTGCTGGTGCATGATTTCTTTCTGGAGCACTACCCCGCTAAAGCGGCACTTTTTGATTTAAATATGTTTATCAATACATACAATGGCAAGGTGTTTCCGGCCAAATGGGTTAGCGCGGCCCTAACCGGGATGGGTTTAAGCACAACGGGGCTGGTGCCACTTAAAACGGATACGGGAGTGATTTTTGCGGCCACTGACGCAAAGGCCCTGGCCGGTCTCTGTCTGGATGCCACGACTTTTCTGGCAGCCCGGATCCTGAATATGGGTTTTGACCAGGTGCGGCCGGTTGCTGTGGAAGCTGTGCATGTACCGGACTGGACCGACTTGCGTTGCCGGTATGGGTGCGCCGGATACGGAGAAAAACACTGTCCGCCCAACAGCCCGGCGCCGGAAAAAACCAGGGCGGTACTGCAGGATTATAACCGGGCACTGCTGCTGGCCGGGCAACCACCTACCGGTGACTTTCAGCGGCTGGTGCTGCAGGCGGAAAAAGAAGCCTTTCAAGCCGGATTTCATAAGGCTTTTGCTTATTGGGCCGGACCGTGCGCCATTTGTGACGTTTGTACTGCCGACGGTACCTGTCATAATACTAAGTATGCCCGTCCTTCTATGGAGGGGGCCGGCATTGACGTTTTTGAGACCGTTCGGCGAGCGGGGATGGAGCTGCGAACCTTAGCAGACCGGAATGATTTTGCAAGGTATTTTGCCTTGCTTTTATTGGAGTGATGAAGATGCGCGTGTTACTCGTACAGACCCCGTCTGTGGAAGGGATGACCCAGGAGCGGGTTTATCCGCTGGGAATTGTTTCCCTGGCTACTCATCTTAAGGGTTTTGGTCATGAGGTGCAATTACTGGACATGAATCTGCAAACAGACCCCTACGGCGCTGTAAAGGACAGGCTGCTGAGTTTCCGGCCGGAAGCGGTGGGCCTGTCCTTGCGTAATATTGACCCCTTGGGCAATAAGACCAGCTCACTGGTGCCGCCTTTTGTCGCCACGGTGCGCCTGGTCGCCGCCGTTCTGCCTGCAGTCCGGATTATTGTCGGGGGCACCGGATTTTCGCTTTTTCCGGCGAGGTTAATGCAGGAGCTGCCGGAAATTCATTATGGTATCGTAGGTGAGGCGGAAACTTCATTCCCAGCCTTGCTGGCCGCGTTAAATGACCCGCCACCCTTAAAAGGGCTGTGCCGGCGGGACGGCCGGGGGATAAAGGTTTTACCGCCGGCCCGGGATTATGATATGACTGCATATATCCCGCCTGACCGGAGTTTGCTGGACCCTGCCGAGTATACGAGTATTAACAACTATGTCCCGGCCATCGGCATTGAAACTAAACGGGGCTGTTCCGTTGGCTGCACCTATTGTGTTTACCCGCAGCTGCAGGGTAACAAGCTGCGCTGCCGCCCACCGGCGTCGGTTGTGGATGAGATGGAAGTCTTGCATAAGGATTATGGTATTCAGAGTTTTCATTTCAATGACCCGGTGCTAAACACTGCCAATGGCCATCTGGAAGAGATTTGCCGGGAGATAATCCGCCGCAAGTTCAGGGTGCGGTGGGACGGTTTTATGCGGGAAGCCGGCCTGGATGCGGAAAAGGTGGCTTTATACGAACGGGCGGGCTGTGAGTGTTTTTCTTTTTCGCCTGACGGCTTATGCCAGGAGGCGCTCGATGTTTTGGGCAAACAGCTGAGTGAGGCGGACATATTAAAAGCGGCCGCGCTGGCCGCCCAAAGTGATGTCATCAGTGTTTATCATTTTATGGTGAATGTGCCCGGAGAAACGGAAAAAACCTGTGAAAAAGGCATTCGCCTGCTGGATCGGATTTATGAGCTGCATAGCAAGAAAAAGAATCTGGGCACGGTGGTTTTAAATAATATCCGTATTTTACCCGGCACTCCCATCGAGGATATAGCCAGGGCACAGGGATTAATCGGTCCGGATACTGATCTGCTCTACCCGGTTTATTATAATCCCCGGCCTTTTGATACCTTCAGGTACCGACTGGAAACCATGCATCTCTGTAAAAATATTTTTATGTGGCAGGAAGTGAGGTAGTAAAATGAAGATTCTTTTATTGGAGCACCCGCGCAGCATCAGTCCGGAGCGGTGCAACGACATCGCCAATACCCCGCTTTCTTCCTGCCTGCTCTCGGGTTACGCGGCCGCTATGCTGCAAAGCCTGGGACATGAAGTGGAGATTGTGGAAGGGCATATGGCCGGGCTGACTTATCAGGAAATTGAAAAGACTGTGGCTGCCATGCGGCCTGACCTGCTGGGGGTGCATATGGTATATCACTGGCAGCGGGACCGGGCTTTGTATGATTTTCTTGCCGGGCAGAAGGAGGCCGGGGCAGTCCCCAACATCATGGCTTACGGGTTTTATCCAACGATTGCTTACGAGGATATTTTGCGTGAATGTCCGGCAATAGATTATGTCATTGTCGGTGAGCATGAGCAGACCTTTGCCGAGCTGGCCGCGGCTGCTGCCAATGGTGCCAATATGAGCGGCTTGGCGGGTCTGGCCGGGCGTGACGGGTCGGGCGGAATCAGTCTGCAGCGCCGTCCATTGCTGGAGGACTTAGACCGGCTCCCTTTTCCCGTACGCACCGAAGCCATGTTCCGGCTGCCGGAAGTAAACCTGCAGGGCAGCAGGGGTTGTTACGGCAAATGCACTTTTTGTTATATCAACCCTTTTTACGGTCAGGGTTCGCGATGGCGGGGGCGCAGTCCGCAAAACATTGCGGCAGAAATTGATGAAATTATGGCGGCGCGGGATGTGCGTAATTTTTATTTTACCGACCCCAACTTTTTTGGTCCCGGCCGGAGCGGCCAGGAACGGGCATTGCAGTTGGCTGTACTTTTGAAACAGCGCCATATCAATTTCGGCATTGAAGGCCGGGTTAACGATATCCATGATGAAACCATCGCTGCCCTGGCAGATGCCGGTTTACGGCATATGCTCATTGGGCTGGAAAGCGGCCGGGATAGTTCCCTGCAGCGGATGAATAAAATGACCACCGTGGCTCAAAATGAGGCGGCGGTCAGGATTTTGCGCAAACACGGCATAGAGCCGAATATCGGGTTTATTATGTTCGAGCCGGACGCTAATTTAGAGGACATCCGGGTTAATTTTGAGTTTCTGCGGCGCAATGAGCTGCTTAATAATTTGCCTGTCACCGCCAATGTGCTTTATCATCATCAGATTATCCTCAAGGGTACCCCGGCATTTCAGAACCTGCAGCGGGAAGGACGGCTGCTAATTCAGGCGGCGTCAAGCTATGAAGGGGTTACTTCTTTTACTGACCCGCAAGTGGCGGCGCTGGCGAATACTATGAGACAGCTTACTAATTATCTTTTTAACCGCATGGCCGGCATCTGGGGCGGCAAAGTACCCGAGCCGGAGAATGCGCGGGCCAAATATGCGCAAATAAACCGGCTGTTAGTAACGGTATTTGATGAGCAATTAAAGGCCCTGGAAAACGGGGAGCGGTTTACGGCAGAGGAAACAGCGGCTATGGTCAGGGGCGTAGAAAAGGAAATGGCGGAGGCGTTGACTGTCTGATGTCTGATCTGGGCGACAAGGTTTATGAAGCGCCCTCCATAAGCACAATATAGACTACTCCGTCAATCTTGGCACCCTTTAGTAATTCACAATGACGCAAAGTGGCGAACTGTTTATCCAATTGCCATTTTGCCAGTTGGAATTTACCGGCCAAGTCTTCGGGAGTGACTTTACCGTTGCTTTTAACATACTCGTAGATGTCTTTCTGCAGTTCCGTTAAACCCTGTGTGCCTTCGTGGCCGGCCAGCTTGCGGGCCAGCCTGGCACTGTATACTGCGCTTACATCACAGGTCCTGGGAGGTTCAATAGCCTCAACATAACAGTCTTCACACAGCACCTGCCCCATGAGGTTCATTTCATCCCCTTGGGTGATTTCTTCCTGACATCGCGCACAAATCATTTTAATGCGCCTCCTTTTGATGGTTTTTACTGCTGACTATTCAGTGCGCTGAATATAATTTGATAAAATAAAGCTCATCTGTCGAGCTTTATTTTTTTTAATAATCTGATTAGAGTTTGCTGTTCTTTTAAGGTTAATGACTTATTGAGAGCATCATTGACCGTTGCGAGTTCCGGCAGTATTTTTGCTTGTAGTGCTTTACCTTTTTTGGTAACAAAAACTACCCATGACCTTCTATCCCTCGGGTCCTGTCCTCTTTGCACAAATTCCAGGCGTTCAAGCCGTTCCAGAATCCCGCCGATAGTTGTACGGTCCACCTTCATTAACTTGCCCAGTTCCTGCTGGTTCAGACCGTCCCTGCGCCACAGAAATGCCAATGCAGCAAATTGCGGCGGGGTTAGTTTAAACTGTTCCAGCGTTAAGCGCATAAGGGTATGGGTATGTTGATGAGCTTTGGCCAATAGAAAGGGCAGCCATTTTTCCATATCCAGCATAGCAGTCTCCCGCCTGAATTATTCAGTATACTGACTTAATTATACCCGGCTGTTAGCTGCCGGTCAACAGAGTAACTATTTGATTATTAATCGAAAATCCATTATATAGCAGGAAAAATTGCGGTTATTGTAGAATTACTGCTATCGATTGGATTCGAGGAGGTATTGCATGGTGGATGCAAAGATAGATGTTAGAATTAGTAATAATAAAATGGAAGCATATCTGACAGTCCAGCCCGCCAGTGACGGTCAGCCTATTTCCAGACGGGACATCGAAAATGCGCTGCAGACGAAAGGTGTTATTTACGGCATCCGCCAGGATGTATTAGCTTAGGTCTTAGAGAAACAAAAAATTCTTGAACCTGTTTTAATTGCCCGTGGCTTAAAACCGATAGAAGGTAAAAATGCCCGTATTAACTTCAAGTTTAATCTGGACGACCGTGGCAAACCAATGGAGAAAAATGACGGCGGGGTGGATTTCTATAGCCTTAGTTTAATTCAGAATGTTGAAGAGGGCGAAATCATAGCTGCAAAAACCCCGGCTATACCTGCAACTTCCGGTTTTACGGTTACCGGTGAAGAGCTTAAGGTGAAGTCCGGGAAGGATATTCAAATGCTGGCCGGGAAAAATGTTGAGCTGCGTGAAGACGGCACCGTAGCCGTAGCCTTGGTGCCTGGCCATGCCACCATCACCGGCAGGAAATTGCGGGTCACTAAATTATATCAGGTTGCCGGCGATGTGGATTTAAATACAGGCAATATTGAATTCAAAGGCAGTGTTTATGTTACCGGCAATATCAGAGAAGGCTTTAAGGTTGTAGCTAATGGTGATGTGCTGGTGATGGGCATGATTAGTGACGGAATCGTGGAGTGTACCGGCAATGTAAGAGTTAATAACGGCATTATCGGCAAGAAAACCAGCATTAAGGCGGAGGGCAGCGTTATTACCAGGTTTATCGAAAATGCCTGCGTGGAAGCCGGTGAAAGCGTCCGGGTGGGTGAAGCCATCATGCACAGTAATGTGAATGCTGTAAGTACAGTAATAGTAGAAGGAAAAGGGGTAATTGTCGGGGGTTCAATCAGGGCCGGTGAAAAAATCTACTGTAAAATTGCCGGGTCCGAACTGGCTGCCGTCACTGAACTGGAAACCGGCGTTACACCGGAATTGCGGCGGGAATATCTGCGGCTGGTCAAACTAAAAGAAGAGAAAACCCAGCAATATGATAAGGCTTTTAAATCGGCACGCTTGCTAAACCGGATGAAAATGTCCCAGCAGTATTTATCTGCAGATAAACTTAACCTGCTTAATGAATCCACCAGCATACAGGCCGAGCTTACTCAGGAACTGCAAGAAATAAATGAAAAGCTTGAAAATATGGGGATCCTGCTGAAAAACGCCGAGTTTGGCCGTGTTTTGGTGCATGGGGCTATTTACCCCGGGGTCCGGCTGGCTATTGGCACGGCAAATATGTTAATGAAAGATAAATGCAGCTTTGTAAGTTTCTCAAAACAGGATGAAGAGATAAAGATTTTTCCGTTAAAGTGAATGCAACCTGAAAGCAAAAGATGCGTCCTAATCTCAGACGCACCTTTTCATGGGAAGCTATCGTAAGGGATTTAATGCTGCGGATATATTACCTGCATTTTGTAATTACCGCTTCCCTTGTAAGCATAAACTTTGACTTTATAACTGCCGGCAGAGTTAACCGGGAAGGAGAGCGTTTCTGGGTTTCGGGTACCGGAAGTGGCTTTGGCCGCAATTCTGCCGGTGCTGTCTAACAAGTAGACATCGATATCGGCAGCGTTAGCGGAACTCCAGCCCACCTCAATGTTGATGGCCCCTTTCCCGCCGGCCTTGAGGTCGTATAGCACTTCTCTTTGCCCGGCGGCGTTGACGTTGCCGGCAGTCGCCAGTACACCGGTTTGGGCCGGGTCAACGGGGTGGGTCATGGTCAGTTTGTAAGCTGCCCGGCCGGCATATGCATTTACTTTTACAGCATAACGACCGGTAGCTGTGGCGTTAAATGTTATTTGCTCCGGATTGGCTTTGCCGGCCGAGCGGGCTATCTGGGTACCGCCCGGATTAAACAGATAAAGGTCCAGGTCGGTCGTGCTGCCGGACCAGTTAAGTTTTAGATTAACTGCGCCAGGGCGGGTGATATCAATATAATAGTTTTTAAATTTGGTGGTGTTAGCCGCACTAAGATAGTCGTTCATGATCGTGGTAACAATGCTTGGACCAGGTGCCGGAACGGGTTCGGGTGTTGGCGTCGGAGTCGGAGTCGGTGTTGGCGTTGGCGTCGGAGTCGGAGTCGGAGTCGGTGTTGGCGTCGGTGTCGGAGTTGGTTCCGGGGTAGGTGTCGGAGTTGGTTCCGGGGTAGGTGCCGGTGTAGGGCCGGGAGCTGGTGCCGGGGCCGGGGCCTGGCCGAAGCTGCCGGAGACAACCAGGGCGAAGCGCTGCGGTCCGTATGGGATATTGTAACCTTTTACCGTAACCCGGTAGGTGCCGGGTTCAGGCGTGGGCAGCAACACGTTTTCTACGTTGTTCAGCCTGTCAACTGTATCGTTGTAAGGGGCGGCAAAATCGTTGCCGCTATAAACAGTGCCGCCAGGGGCCGTAACACTGAGGTCTAAATCGTTTACCAGAGCCTTGGCTGCTACGGTACTGCCAGGATAGTCTGTCCATACCAGGGTAAATTTCAGGGGCTGCCCGGCTGAGGAGATTTCATAAGAGAATTCCGTACTCTGACCGGTGACCAGAGGAATAGATTCGTTTTCAAATTTAATAGCTTGTCCACCGGTGGGGTATAGGCCGGACAAATCCACCCGGCCCCAACCCTGATCACGGCTCATGGGGCCGTAGCCCATGTCTTTGGCACCGTTAATCAAGGTGGCTTTTAAAAGAGAGGGTTTGGGTGTTACGCCCAGCTTATCGGTGAAATACTGCCGAAGCAGGGCCACGCCGCCGGCGGTCAAAGGGGTGGCCATACTTGTACCGTTCATATAGCCATAGTAGCTGTTCAACGTGCCGGAATAATTGCCGGCCGGAGCCAGGCTGGATTTGGTGGACAATACCATAGTGCCCGGAGCCACTACATCCGGTTTGGTACGGCCGTCGGCAGCCGTACCCCGGCTGCTGAAAAAGGCTACGGAATTAACATTGTCAGAGATGGAACCAAAATTTGGCCGGCTGTTTTCAGCAGCACCAACAGCAATAATGTTTTTAGCCGTGGCCGGGGTGCCCACCGATTTATAGACCGGACTTCCCGAACTTTGGTTATAGCCCGAGTTGCCGGCGGCAAACAATACTGTCATATCATTATTACGGATATATCTGTCCACCGACTGGGCGGTATAATCGTAGCCGCCGTAATTATCGTCACCCCAACTGTCTGAATGGATGCGGGCGCCGTCCTGCCAGGCCTGGCCAAAGAGCTGCCCTAGATCGGCGGGGATACCCCCCAAGCCGCCATAGGCATCGCCTACGGATTGCATGACCAGTTGGGCCTTAGGGGCCAGGCCTTTGTGTTGTCCGCCGGAACGGGCTCCGCTGGCTAATGCTGAACCGGCTACGTGAGTGCCGTGGCCCTCAGGGTCACTGGCGTTATTAATCCTGCCGAGGGCGTGTAGGGCTTTAATACGGCCCTGAAAATCCAGGTGCAGGGAAGCGTCATTTACACCGGTGTCCAGGCCGCTGTCGGCAATACCGATAATCTGTCCGCTGCCGTCCAGGGAGTTTTGCCAGAGTGCAGGCGCTTGCATAATGCCGGCCGCTTTTTCGTTATAAAGCCGGAATTCGTTCATCCGGTCAATAAAGACCACGTCCGGGTTATCGGCAATCTTCATCAGCCCGGTCAGTGGCAGCCTGGCAAAAACAGTGTCCCGGGTTTTTTCATGCACCGTACCCAGCCCGGAACTCCGGATGACATTAGCTATAGCTGTCGGATCCGCCCCGTTAAAAAGCGAGATTTTAATCCGGGTTTCATTGTTATCGGGCCGCGTAAGCAGCATGTCGGCCAGGATACTGTTAAGCTTATAAACCGGTTTGTATACGGAAATGCTTGTTACGAAAGGCAAGGCTTTTACTTTGGCCGCCGCGCTCAGGTCCATTTGCACCAAAAAGGCATAATCAGGTACATAGTCACCAATGATTGCTCCTGTTTTGGTTACTTCGGTTTTCCACTGCTCGGCCACCGGTCCGGTAAACTGGACGAGAAAAAGTGATACCCGGTCTTGCCTGTCTAAGGAGGCGCGGAGTCCGGAAATCAGGTCTGGCGTTTTTGCTGCGGGGGTTAGCTTGATGGCTTTCAAATAGATTAGGGCAGGATTTCGGCTGCCAGCTTCTGCGGCGGCTAACGAAGTTACAGGAACGGAAGAAAGGAGCATAGTCAGGATAAGTATTATGGCTGCGTAGCGTTTATGCATCCGGTACCTCCTCGGGCAATTTTAATTGGAAAGATTCTAGACATTAGAAATGTCCCTCCAACCTTAACCTTAAAGGTTCCAGGCGGCTTCGTCAACGGACAATTTTTGGCAGCCAAATGGAAGGGATTTGACAGACAATGATAAATAATTTGCCTTGTAGTGGGCAAATTATTACTGAGTTCAGGAGGCGCCGTTATGCCGGAAGAGAAGTCGCCCAAGGTTAAAACCCTGGCCGACCGGGTAGAAGAATTAAGCCTGGCCATGGAAAAAATGAAACTTGCCGAATACGTGGATTTGCTTAACCGGCCGATCCGGTTGTTTTATATTAACTTTTTTTCCGGCCTGGCCAGGGGCATTGGGATGGCGGTGGGTTTTACCCTGTTAGGCGCGTTGTTAATTTATATGCTCAGAAGGCTGGAATACCTTAACATACCGGTAATTGGTGAATTTGTTGCCGAAATTGTCAAAATTGTGCGGGAACAACTGCAAGTAAGGTAAAAAGGGGGAAGGTAAATGACAAAAGATGTGATTGAGTGTATGCTGGAACGCCGGAGTGTGCGTAAGTTCAAGAAAGACAGTATTCCCCGGGCTACTGTCGGCCGACTGGTGGATGCCGCCCGGTGGGCGCCCAGCGCGGGAAATCTGCAGCCCTGGGGTATCTATGTGATATACAATGAAAACAAGAAAAAGGAGCTGGCCGAGGCGGCCTTTGGTCAACAATTTGTGGCGGAGGCACCGGTGGTACTGGCAATCTGCGTTTACCCGGAAGTTGTTGCCGCTCGCTACCGGGAAAGAGGGCGGAATCTTTACGCTATTCAGGATACAGCGGCTATGGTGCAAAATATTTTACTGGCGGCCCATGGATACGGGCTGGGCACTTGTTGGGTAGGGGCTTTTGAAGAGGCGCTGGTGGCCGATGCTTTGGCTTGTCCCAAAGGCTGCCGGCCGGTGGCCATGATTCCGGTGGGGTATCCGGCGCAGGAGCCGGCCGCACCGGCCAGAAAAGCTGCCGAGGATATTGTGCAGATTATTGAGTAGCAGATAATGAAAATTTACTAAGCAGCAGGAGGACTTAAGATGGACAAGGAGATGCAGCAGCGCTTCAGGCAACGGTTAACGGAGGAGCAGCAACGGCTTCAGGACAGGCTGACCCATATAGAGGAAAGGGCGCTGGAAATGCCGCTGCAGGACTCGGTCAGTGAACTGTCGATGTACGACAATCATCCGGCCGACCTGGGCAGCGAGACTTTTGAGCGCAGCAAAGATCTGGCATTGCGGGACAATACGGAAAATGAACTGCGGAAAATTGACGATGCCCTGCAAAAAATGGCTGACGGTGCTTATGGCAAATGCGAAAAGTGTGGCCGGGAAATTTCCCTTGAGCGCCTTGAGGCGATGCCTGCCACTACTTTCTGCAAAGATTGTAAAGCGGCGGAGGAGGCTTTGCCTGACCGGCATATCCGGCCGATTGAAGAAGATGTGATTGCCCCGCCTTTTGGTGGTTTCATGCACGACAGTTCACCACAGGAACTGGGGGAAGCAGAGGACGATAACATGTTTGACGGGGAGGATACCTGGCAGGCGGTAGCCCGATACGGTACTGCGGAATCACCGCAGGATATCGGTAATGTCGTGGATTATAACCATATGTATATCGATTTTGATGAGGATCAGGGCGCGGTGGAAGATGTGGAGCAGATACCCTACGAAAAAAATGTGGACGGCATGTTTTATCAGGATTTTGACGGCGAAGATGATGAGACTGTGCATAAACGGGAGAAGCGGGGTTATCAGCAAAACCGTGCGGACTAATGCACTTAAAACCCGGAACCAGGGTAAAAACTTACGCTGCTCCGGGTTTTTGCTGCTCCGGGTTGCTGCTGCTTGAAGCAAACCGCCGGACGTGGTAAAATAAAGCAGCAAATCATTGAAACGGAGTGGGGCTGTTGAAGTTTATTCTTTTAGTGCTGGGTGTGTTTTTTCTTGATCAGGGTATCAAATGGCTGGTGATGCAAAATATGCAGCTTGGCCAGTCCATACCGCTGATAGATAATGTGTTTCATCTTACATATCTCTGGAATCCGGGGGCTGCTTTCGGTATGCTGCCTTATAAGACGGCTTTTTTTATTGCTGTCACGGTACTGGTGGTAGTAGGGATTGGTCTGTATTACCGGAAAATCCCTCCGGGCAAAAGAAGGCTTAAGTTAGGCCTGGCCCTGCAGGTTGGCGGTGCTGTCGGCAACCTGGCCGATCGGGTGCGTTTTGGCCATGTGATTGATTACTTTGATTTTCGTGTCTGGCCGGTATTCAACATTGCCGATATTGCTATTGTAACCGGTGTCGGACTGTTGTTTCTGGAAGTAATAAAAGGTGAAGATAAACCCTGTCTGAAAACCGAAGGTGAAGGTGAATAAGTTGGCAAGTATTACCCCCGCCGAATGCTATGAGGTTATGCCTGGAGAAGAGCACCGGGGTCAACGGCTGGATGTTTTTTTGGCCGGCGAAATCCCCGGCCTGACCCGTTCCTATATTCAGCAGCTGGTTGATGAAGGACTGGTAACCGTAAGTCAAAAGCCGGTCAAGGCCAGTTACAAGGTGAAACCGGGGGAACAAATTGTTGTCGAAGTTCCGGAACCGGCGGAATTGGTTGTGGCGGCGGAAAAAATTCCCCTGGATATAGTCTACGAAGACCGGGACGTGATTGTGGTAAACAAGCCTCAGGGGATGGTGGTACATCCTGCCGCCGGTAATTATAGCGGCACGCTGGTGAACGCCCTGCTGGGGCACTGCACCGACCTGTCTGGTATTAACGGGGTGATGCGGCCGGGCATTGTGCACCGGTTGGATAAAGATACTTCCGGGGTCATGATGGCAGCAAAAAATGATGCCGCTCATCTGAGCCTGGCCGGGCAGATTAAAGACCGGACGGTGCTGCGCAAATATATCGCCTTGGTGCACGGGGTGATTACGGAGCCGGCGGGTGTTGTGGATGCGCCGGTCGGGCGCGACCCCCGGGAAAGGAAACGCATGGCCGTGGTGACCCGGCATGGCAAACCGGCAGTGACCCGGTACCGGGTCCTGCAGCGGTTGGGCGGCTATACCCTGGTGGAATGCAAACTGGAAACGGGCCGCACCCACCAAATCAGGGTACATATGGCGTATATCGGCCATCCGGTAGCGGGAGACCCGGTCTACGGCCCCCGGAAATCGCCTTTTGTTTTGGCCGGTCAGGCACTGCATGCCGCAGTGCTGGGCTTTCAACACCCTTCAAGCGGGGAATACCTCGAATTTTCGGCCCCGCTGCCGGAATATATGGAAAAACTGTTAAACGACCTGCAGGAGTGAAATCTACTGAATTTGACCGTGGTTTCGCCATTCACCACCCGCTTTTTACGATTGAACATGAATTTTTACTATTAAGAAATTTGTTTCTTGCAGGAATAATTCTACAATGCTATAATAAGCATTATTAAACAATTGAAAATACGCGGACAGGTGACTCTACGGAGTTGAAAAGGGAAGTCTGGTGAAATTCCAGCGCGGTCCCGCCACTGTAACAGGGAGAAACCCGCATTAAGCCACTGGGCCAAACAGGCTCGGGAAGGCGCGGGCGACGATGAACTGTAAGTCAGGAGACCTGCCTGTCCAAGGTACACCGCTGGAACCTTCGAAGGAAAGGGAGGTGGACGTTGTAAGAGTACTTTTTGTGCTTTTGCCTCAGTCTACCATTGGCTGAGGTTTTTTGCTTTCGGTAAGTTTATTGCCGGGTACTGGAAAAAACAGATGGAGTTGAATCTTATGCATATTCAGGACGGTTTTCTGGTTGGCAAATGGGCCGTTGGCTGGTACGGCCTGGCATCTGTTTTTGTGGCTAAGGGTATATACGATGTGACCCGCCGGTCCAAGCAGGTGCTGATGTTTAAGCCCTTGCTGGGTCTCCTTAGTGCGGCGGTATTCTTTATCTCCCTGCTGCCAGTACCGGTACCGATTACAGGGACTTCGTCACATCTTGCCGGGACACCACTGGCCGCTATTCTGGTCGGTCCTTTTGTGAGCATCGTGCTCTCGGTGGTAGCGCTGCTGTTGCAGGCGCTGTTTTTTGCCCATGGCGGGCTGACGACCCTGGGTGCCAATGTGTTTTCGAGCGGTGTGGCAGGTTCGCTGGCGGGCTATGGGGTATTCCGGCTGAGCCGGAAAATGGGGCTTTCTTTGGGGCTGGCGGCCTTTCTGGCCGGTTTTTTTGGCGACCTGGCCGTCTATATTGTCACTTCATTGGAGTTAGCCCTGGGCATGCCCGGCGCTGATAAGTACACGGCAACACAGGCGTTTCTAACTTTTTTGGGGCTTTTTATGCCCACCCAATTGCCACTGGCGCTGTTGGAAGGGCTGGTTACCGGTGGTATGGTCAGTTACGTTGCCCGGGTAAGACCGGATATCTTGCGCAGTTTGGGGGTACTTAAGGATGTTGATGCAGCGGAGACCAAAAATGTTTAGCCGAAAAATGATTTTTGCTGTGCTGACCTTAAGCTGCTGTCTGTTGCTGGCGCTGCCGGCCCTGGCGGCTGAGTGGCAGGGTACGGATGATCTGGTGGACCGTAAGATGCAGGAGGTTACCGGAGTTTCCGCCCGTCCGCCGTTAATTGATATTAGCAAAGGCAATCTGGGTTTGTTTCTTTTTGCCGCCGGGGGTTTTGCTGCCGGCACATTGTTTGGTTATCAGTGGCGAAAAATATTTAGTGAGAAGGCAGGCCAAAAAAATGATTAAAGAGTCTTATCTGATGGTAGATGCTATTGCTCAAAGAGATAATATCTTTACTCGCATGGATGCGCGGATCAAAGTCGTCCTTTGCCTGCTCACTCTCTTTGCCGTTATCGGCTTGCCAGGCGTCAGGCTGCCGCTGGGGGTTTTTATGCTGGTTCTGACGGCGGTGCTTATCATTAAAACACCGGTTAGACTAATTGTCGGCAGGCTGCTGCCGCCGCTGTTGCTTGGTGCGCTGGTTTTCTTGCTGATGCTGTTTTTCCAGGGCGGGGCACCTTTGTTTACCATAGATGTTGCCGGTTTTAAGCTGGTCGGTTATGAAGCGGGCTTTAGTCTTGGCGTCACTTTGTTAGCCCGGATTGCCGGCAGTGTTTCCGTTTTGCTGTTTCTTAGTGTTACCACACCGGTATATGAGCTGGGGTATGCCCTGGTTTGGCTGCGGTTGCCTAAAATTCTGGTGGAAATACTGATGCTGACTTACAGATATCTTTTTGTGCTCTGGGATGAGGGGATGCGTATCCGGCAGGCCCAAACCCTAAGACTGGGTTATCCCGACTGGCGTCATATCAGTGGGTGGAAACCGGCGGTCAATTCTACCGTTACCCTGATGGCGATGGTTTTTATTAGAGCTTATGACCGGGCGGAAAGTACTTTTTCGGCTATGCAGGTGCGAGCTTACAATGGGAATATAGCCGGCAACAATTATAAGAGTTGGAACCGGCACCAGACCTTAAATCTGGTGACCAGTTTGTTTGTTTTGGTAAGGCTTATCGCAGTCAGTGTTTAGGAGGCAGCAAAATATGATTCTGGAGGCGCAGCAGGTAGCTTACACTTATAATGACGGCACCAATGCCTTGCAGGGGATTGACCTGGCTATACCCCGGGGCCGTTTTACCATTTTGCTGGGGCCAAACGGTTCCGGGAAAACAACTTTTTTTAAAGTGGTTACCGGCTTGCTCAAACCGGGCCGGGGCGAATTGCTGCTTGGCGGCAAGCCGTTGGGGGAATATGGCAAAGAAGACCTTTACCGGCGGCTGGGCTTTGTTTTTCAGGACCCCAATGACCAATTATTTGCGCCTACCGTAGGAGAAGACGTATCCTTCGGCCCGGTGAATCTCAAATTACCCCCGGCCGAGGTAGGGCAGCGGGTCAGGACGGCCCTCGAAATGGTAGGTATCCCGCACCTGGCTAATAAGCCTATCCATTACCTGAGCTACGGGCAAAAAAAGAGAGCCGCCATAGCCGGCGTGCTGGCTATGAAACCTGAAATTATCATCCTGGATGAACCCACTGCCGGTCTGGACCCCGCAGGGGTCAGGGAGATTATGCGGTTGCTGGTCAAGCTGAATAAGGAAGAAAACATTACCATTCTTATGGCCACTCATGATGTAGATATCGTACCCCTGTATGCCGAACGCATTTTTATCTTGTATGATGGAAAAATTCTTTTAGCCGGTACTCCGCGGGAGGTTTTCAGCGCCAAGGAAACTGTGCGCAGCGCCCAACTGCGGCTGCCCCGGGTGGCCCACCTGGGTGAAATACTGCTCAAGAAGGACTTGCTGCCAATAGAAAATCTGCCGCTGACAATAGGTGAGGCCCGGCGGATGGTGATGGCCGCCGTGCATGGAAAAGGTGAGCATGATGGCAGTGGATAAGCATATGCGGACCGGTATTACTACCGGGGCCAGTGCGGCGGCGGCGGCACAGGCCGCAGTAATCAGGCTCTTCCGGCAGGAAACGGTCCAGTCCGCCGGCATAATCAATCCCCGGGGGCAGAAGCTCATTGTTCCGGTACAAGATGTTATTTTACATAATGATGGTGTTACAGCCATTGTAATTAAAGATGGTGGCGATGACCCGGATGTTACCGATGGTCTGGAGATTACCGCTAGCGTGCAGCAAATTGAAGCAGGCATAGTTATCACCGGTGGCCCGGGCGTCGGAATGGTCACTAAACCGGGACTGCAGGTGCCGGTTGGGGAACCGGCTATTAACCCGGTTCCCCGGCAGATGATTGCTGATGCCGTCCGGCCGTATCTGCCGGAGGGTATGGGGGTTAGGATTGAAGTCAGTATTCCCGGCGGTGCCGAGGCAGCCCGGAAAACCCTGAATCCGAAACTGGGGATAGTGGGCGGCATTTCTGTGCTGGGTACTACCGGGATTGTGGAACCTATGTCCGAAGATGCTTTTAAACGCTCGTTGGTTCCCCAGATTGCCATGGCTAGGGCATATGGTTATACATCAATCTGCCTGACACCGGGCCGGTTGGGTGAAAAATGGGCAGCGGACAATCTGGGTATACCCGCCGAGGCTATTGTGCAGATGAGTAATTTTGTGGGCTATATGCTGAACGCCTGTGTGGCGCAGGGGATAAAAAATGTTATTTTAATCGGGCACCATAGTAAACTTACCAAAGTAGCGGCAGGATGCTTCCATACCCATAACAAAGTATCGGACGGCCGGCTGGAAACCCTGGCCGCCCTAGCCGGCCTGCTGGGTGCCGGGCCGCCGGTGATCAGGGAATTGCTGGCAGTCAACACGTCGGAAGGTGCCCTGGCAATTTTGCGGCAGCATGAATTGATGCGGGTAATGCCGCTCATCGCGGCCCGGGCTGCGCAAAAAGCGGCAGAGCATGTTTTTGGTGAACTGAAGGTGGGCGTGGTGATGTGCACCATGACCGGTGAAGTACTGGCTGCGGATGAGAATGCAGTTGAAATCGGGAGGGAAATGCAGTGGCCAATCCAATCAGGGTCATCGGGGTAGGGCCCGGGCACCCGGACTACCTTATCCCGGCAGCTTTAAAATCTATTCGCAGCGCCGATGTGCTGGTCGGCGGAGAACGGGTGTTGCAGCCGTTTGCCGAATTGGGCAAAGAGTTTTTTACGGTCAAAAATAATTTACCGGCGATGGTGGAATTTATTCAAGCCCGCCGCCGGCAGGCGCATATCGCGGTATTGGCCTCTGGTGACCCGGCTTTTTTTGGTATATTGGAATACCTGAAAAGGTATTTTGCCAAGTCGGAGCTGGTTGTATGGCCAGGCTTAAGCTCAGTGCAACTAGCTTGTGCCAGGGTCGGTGTTTCATGGCATGACGCGGTATTCTTCAGTGTCCACGGCCGGGCCGGGGGCGGTTTGGAAGACCTGGTGCGGACCAACGCCAAGGTAGTTGTACTGACCGACCCCCAAAATACACCGGCAGTAATTGCGGGTGAGTTGGCCCGGGCCGGGATTAGGCAAAAAAGAATATATGTTTGTGAACACCTGTCCTATGAGCACGAAAGGATTGGTGAGTATAGTATAACCGGTGTGCCGGCGGATGCGGGTGCTGCCGGATGTGTGTTGATAATCAGTGACGAGTGAATGGTGAGTGAGGCTGATGAGTGATGGCTAACCAACGCTGGAAATACAGAACGGGTGGTATCCCGGATGAATTGTTTATCCGCGGTCAGGTACCCATGACCAAGGCGGAAGTCAGGGTAGTGACCCTGGCCAAGGCCAGGTTGCTGGACCGACAGGTAATATGGGATATCGGCGCCGGGACTGGCTCCATATCCGTGGAAGCAGCGCTTACGGCTGTTAACGGGTCGGTATTTGCCGTGGAACGAGAGCCGGCAGCCGTAGAGCTAATCAAAAAAAATGCTGAGTTATTCGGGGCCCTTAACCTTACCGTTTGCCCAGGAACGGCACCGGCGGCACTGGCCGGGCTGCCGGCACCGGAGCGGGTTTTTATTGGCGGCAGTGGTGGGAACCTGTCGGAGATTATGGCTTTTGTACATGGGCAGTTGCCCACCGGCGGCCGGGTAGTGGTTAATGCCGTAGTACTGGAAACCCTTGGCACAGCGTTGGCTGTGCTCAGGCAACTGGATTATGCGCACCTTGATGTGACCCAGGTCAGTATTGCCAGGGCGGTTGAGGTGGGGTCGGTGCATATGTTGAAAAGCCATAACCCGGTATTTGTTGTTAGTGGAGAGAAAAAACAGTAAAGGAGCACATCATGAAGGGCAAAATTTTTGGTGTCGGGGTTGGCCCAGGCGACCCGGAACTGCTGACATTTAAGGCATACCGTATTCTGAAAGAAGTCGATGTGCTTTGTGTTCCCAAGTCTAAAGCGGAAAAGGCAAGCCTGGCCCTGTCCATTGTTGCCGGGGCAGTAGATCGGCAGTTTGAGGTGCTGGAATTGTTATTTCCCATGACTCATAACCGGCAGGTGCTCAAAGAGCACTGGGACAAAGCCACGGAAAGCATGGTGCAAAAAGCCCGGGCAGGGAAGAGGCTGGG